>JAKSHU010000162.1 GCA_024399175.1 archaeon | reverse complement strand
GAAACTGGAGCTCCCCCTGCTCTACAGGACCACCACCCGCGTCAACCACGCCAGGTCCGTCGTCAGGTTCGGCCCCCTCAAGAACGACACCCCCCTCAAGGGACACTTCGAGAAGGACGACCCCAAGTTCGTCAACATCCCCGCCTACGCAGTCCAGAACAGGCTGAGGCTCCTCGAGAAGATGAGGAGGGCGCAGGAGATGTCCGAGAAGTGCATGCTCAACAGGATCGAGGGCGAAGGGGACGTCGGAGTCATCACCTCCGGAGTCGCCTACACCTACGTCAAGGAGTTCGTCTCCGACGTGTCCATCCTGAAGCTCGGATTCACCAACCCCCTCCCCGAGAGGAAGATTGCCGACTTTATCAGGGGCAAGAGGATGATCATCGTCGCCGAGGAGCTCGAGCCCTTCCTCGAGGACCAGGTCCTCAGGATCTGCGCCCAGAACCAGCTGATGGTCCCCGTCCACGGAAAGAGGGACGGAACCCTGCCCCGCGAGTGGGAGTACTCCCCCGACACCATGCAGAGGCTCAGGGACCTCGTCAACGTGAAGGTCGCTGCCGTGCCCATGCCCAAGTCCGAGATGGCGCTTCCCGGAAGGCCCCCGTCACTCTGCGCAGGATGCCCCCACAGGGGAATCTACGCCGCCACCAAGAGGGCGGTCGGAAACACCCCCGTCGTGTACTGCTCCGACATCGGATGCTACACCCTCGGAGTGCAGGCACCCTTCAGGACCGCCGACTTCATCATCTGCATGGGTGGTGGAGCCGGTGCAGCCGGAGGATTCGCGCAGGCCACCGACCAGAAGGCCATATCCTTCATCGGGGACTCCACCTTCTTCCACGCCGGAGTCCAGCCCCTCACCTCCGCCCTGTTCAACCACCACAACATCGTGATGGTCATCCTCGACAACAGGACCACTGCCATGACCGGACACCAGCCCAACCCCGGAACCGGAAGGCACTTCGGCGGAATCGACACCGATGCCGTCGACATCGAGGGCGTCGTCAAGGGTCTCGGAGTCCAGTTCGTCAGGACCGTCGACCCCTACGATGTGATGGGATGCGTGAAGGTGATGAAGGACGCCATCGACTTCGACGGTGTCGCCGTCGTCATCTCCAAGTGCCCCTGCCCCCTGCTCCTCAAGAAGGAGAAGAGGCTCGAGAGGAAGGTCGCCGTCGTCAACACCGAGGACTGCATCTCCTGCTTCACCTGTGTCAGGATGATCGCGTGTCCCGCCCTCGTCAAGAAGGGCGACAAGGTCGAGGTCGACCCCAACCAGTGCATAGGATGCGGAATGTGTGGCAGTGTCTGCCCCAAGAAGTGCATCGAGGTGAGACTGTGAAGTATTCCATCCAGATCGTAGGAGTCGGAGGACAGGGCGTCCTCCTTGCATCGATGGTCCTCGGCAACGCCGCCATGAGGGCCGGACATGACGTCATGATGAGCGAGGTCCACGGAATGGCCCAGAGGGGAGGCAGCGTCAGGTCCACCCTCAGGTTCGGGGACGAGGTCGCATCCCCCCTCGAGGCCACCGGTGCCGCCGACCTCATCATGTCCTTCGAGCCCGTCGAGACCGTCAGGGCCCTGCCCCTCGGAAACAGGCAGTCCGCAGTCATCATGAACCTCGACCCCGTCCTCCCCGGAAACGTGGCGGCCGGATTCGAGACCTATCCCGAGATTAAGGACCTCGTCGACGAGGTCAGGAAGGTCAACGACAACGTCATCACCATCGAGGCCACCAAGATCGCCATCGAGGCCGGAAAGGCCGTCGCCGCCAATGCCGTCATGATCGGTGCCGTCGCCGCCGTCAAGGGATTCCCCCTCGACAAGGACCTCCTCAAGGAGGTTCTTCTGGAGAAGGTGCCTCCGAAGGCAAGGGATCTCAACTCTGTCGCCTTCGACATGGGTTACGCCGCGATGCAGGCACAGTGAGTGAAAAGGGCCGGGCGACCGGCCTGCTCACTGCTGCTGGAAGACCTCGACGACACAGCCGCACCTGCACTTGTATCCGGTCCTCTCGCACTGGCGGTTGCATTTCACCGCGGTGCGGATGAAGAGCTCTCGGATCTCGTCCTCGGTCAGCGGCACGGTCTCGACACGCCTGCTGCAGAACGGGCAGAACGCGAAGAGACTCTCCTTCCTCGCGTTGAACTTTCCCCTGCAGGCGGGGCAGGTCAGATAGACGAATGTCACGCACGGTTGATTCCTGAACGGGTATAAAAATCAATCAATGCATCATTCTGTACATCAAGGCTTAAAATCGTTCATCACATCTATATACTCGTAACAGTTCGGGTCGAATTGTGAGCAATATTGCTCATCAATGAACAAAAACATACAATGAGGGAACAAAATGCTAAAACCCACCGTAGAAGAACTCAGGGCATATGCCGCAGAGGGATACACCATCTGTCCCGTGTGCCTCGAGATCCTGTCCGATTTCAGGACCCCCATAGAGGTCATGAGGGCACTGATGAACGTCGACGAGCACTGCTTCATGCTCGAGAGCGCGGACGCCACCAAGAGGTGGGGACGCTACACGTTCCTCGGATACGATCCCAAGCTCCTCATCACCGTCCTTAACGGCAGGATGAGGATCGGTGACCGCGAGTTCGAGACCGACGACCCCGATTCACACATCCGCGAGATCCTCAAGGCCTACAGAACTCCCAAGGTCCCCGGATTCCCTTCCTTCACCGGTGGTCTCGTCGGATACTTCTCCTATGACTATCTCAAGTACGCCGAGCCCACCCTCAGGCTCGATGCCGAGGACACCGAGGGATTCCAGGACATCGACCTCATGCTCTTCGACAAGGTCATCGTCTTCGACAACTTCGCCCAGAAGATGCTCATCATCGTCAACGTCCCCCTCGATGACATCGAGAGCAACTACGATGCGGCACAGACCGAGCTCCTGCGCATCAAGGAGCTCGTCAAGCACGGCGCACCCAGGGCCGACCTCCACGGAAGGATGACCTCCGAGATCAAGCCCCATTTCGAGAAGGAGCGCTTCTGCGAGATGATCGACAAGGCCAAGAGGCACATCTTTGAGGGAGACATCTTCCAGATCGTCCTCTCCAACAGGCTCGAGGCGGACTTCGACGGAAGCCTGTTCAACACCTACCG
>JAKSHU010000161.1 GCA_024399175.1 archaeon | reverse complement strand
CGGCCGCTACGTCGGCATGCTCATCGCATGAGCAGATGACTTATCAATAATGTCAAAAAGAGAATGGGTCACCAGATTGCCTGATGACCCAGAAGTGATTTTCAGAATTCGGTCCTGGAACCGTCCACGATATCCTTGAAGAACGCAACTGCGTCCTCGGGACCTCTGGCGATCAGGATGTCGTCTGCTTCCAGGGAGCTGTTCCAGCCGGGGCCGAAGATGTAGTCGTCGTCCCTCCTGATGGCAAGAACGAACATACCGCTGTTGGTGGCGAGCGAGACCTCTCCGAGGGTCTTGCCGGCAAGGATGGAGTTGGGTGCCACCTTTGCGAGACAGATGGTGGTATCGGAATCCCTGATCGACATAGCCAGTACGGGGTGTTCTGCGAGTCCCCTGAAGACGACATCGGCGATGGACTTTGCTGCAGCAGCGATCTCCAGGATGCTGTCCATGAGACGGGTGGTGACGACCGCCCTTGCAACCTCGTCGGGCATGGCACGGCTGACCTGGGCGATCTCATCCTGGATCTTCTCCGAAAGTTCCTCCATACGGTCGTTGAGTGCGATGACCTCCTCTGCAATCTCGACATTATCGTAGAGAAGCGAGGAATATGCCAGATCGACCATCATTTCGGAGGTGTCCTTGAGCTCAAGGAACATTGCTTCAAGTTTGGACTTCATTCCTCATCCTCCCCTCTGAGCTCCTCGGTGAGTTCCGCCTCGACACGCTCGTCCTCGGCGGCCTCATCCTCTGCTTCCTCCTCGGTCAGGACCTCGGTCTCGAAATCCCACTCCCTTCTGCCGAACGCACATTCAGACAGGAGGTCGGCTCCGTCATCGGTACCGCGGACGACGAGGTCGTCGTTGGCCCTGATCTTCATGTCGTCCTCCGGATCGTAGGTCCATCCATGACGGTTCTTGACGGCAATAACCTTACAGCCGGTGTTGGCCTCGATTGCGAGTTTTCCGATGGTGTTTCCAACAAGGGAGGATTCGTTCTTGACCCTGATCATGCGTATCCTCTCATCCGCCTCGAGAAGGACGTCGGTGATGAGCGGCCTTTTGTCGGGAGGGAACCTGAGAAGGCTGACGATGTCGGAAGCCGCGTTGGAGATCCTGTCGGAAGCGGATGCGACCTCGAGGAGTCCGGAAAGCTGCCTTGCATCCTCCTTTGTCCTTGCGGCAAGGAGTGCCTTGTAACGGATGGCGAACTTGAGATCGTCCATGTCGTTTTCGAGATCGCGCACCTTCTGTGCCATGTTTTCACTGTTTTACATCAGGCGCGCATAGGCGAGATCTACGATGACCTCGGACAGATCCTTCATCTCGGTAAGCAGTTCGCGGACGGACATGTCCACATGGTCTAGTTTAGAAATATCATCGGAGTCGCTCATCAAAGCTCACTCCTTACAAGGTCCGGGGCTCCCGTATGAGCCGAACGTTTGTGACTATTAGGCAATTATCTTCACCTGTTGGTACGATACGTATGCTACTTCGTAGCGCGTCTGGGTATATTATAGTGATTACATACTCCATTTATAAGACGAGAACTTACCCATGCCGACTAAAGATGGTTTGAAGGTGGTTTCTTGTCCAGTAGGTCCGGCTCAGCGAAGGGATTCATTCAGCGGAACATCTCCGCAATCACCATGGGTCTTACCGCATTGGTTATCGCCGGAACCGCCGATCTTTTCGCAGGAATCCTCCAGGACCAGATGACCGGCTACTTATTCACCGGAATGATGATCCTCATCTACTCCGCCATCGGAATGAGGGGCAACATCTTCGGTGCCATGGGCAGCAGGATCGGTACCGCCATGAACATCGGTACCTTCGAGATGAGTGCCAAGAAGGGTACTGTCCTACGTGCCAACGTAGAGTCGACCATCTTGCTCACGCTTATCATGTCCATCGCAATGGGCGTGACTACCTGGATCGCATCCTGCATAATCTACCCCGATGCAACCGACATTATGAGTATCTGGGACTTCATTTTCATCTCCACCGTCGGAGGCGTCATCGCAGGCATCATCGTCCTCATGTTCAACATCCTCATCGCATACATCGGAAACAAGCGTGAGTGGGATGTCGACAACATCACCGCACCGTTGATCGCCGCCATCGGAGATATAGTCACGATGCCCATGATCTTCGCCGCAACCTGGCTCATGCTGGAGATCGGCGACGTTCCCGATATGGGGGATATGATCATCCTCGCGATATCCCTGGCACTCATTGCATTGACCGTCTTCTTCACACTGTACATCGTAAAGAGGAAGGTCAGCAAGAGGGACTTCTCCGGAGAGGCGAAACGTGTCGTGTTCCAGTCCCTCCCCGTCCTCATGTTCTGCCTCGTGTTCGAAATCGGGGCAGGAATCACCATCCAGAGCGAGCAGGACAAGCTCGTCGAGTTCAGCGTCCTCCTGATCATGCTTCCCGCATTCCTGAACCAGGGTAACGCCCTGTCCGGCATGCTGACGTCCAGACTCTCGTCCATGATCCACCTCGGTACCCTCGAGGACAAATGGGTTCCCGGACGCGGAGCATACGAGAACTTCCTGATCATGTACATCTGCGCCATGCTCACGTTCCTGTACATCGGACTTATCTCGTTCGGAGCAGCCTGGGTCACCAGCGGAAACGACAACATCGGCATCCTGACCTCGCTAGGAATCATCCTTGTCGCAGGATTCCTTGCGACCACCATCCTCAACATCCTGTCCTACTACGTCGCCATCGCGGCCACCAAGTTCGGACTGGACCCGGATGACTGCTGCATACCCATCACCTCGTCCGTGATGGACATGCTGGGTTCCATGGTGCTCGTTTTCATCATCTACCTGTTCATCTGAACGCGCGTGCGCGCACATTAGTTATTATAGGGAAACCACCTACAGACGCCCAGGTATAATCATGATCAGCAGAGATGAAGTCTTAGCAAATCTCGGCCGTTACAACAAGAAAGAAGCAAGGATCGGTGTGCTCGGATCCCACTCCGCACTCGACACCTGCGACGGTGCATTCGAGGAAGGTTTCAAAACCCTCGCAGTCTGCCAGAAGGGAAGGGAGAAGACCTTCAACAATTACTTCAGGGCATACAACGACAGCCAGGGAAACCACCTCTGCGGTTTCGTCAACGACACCCTCATCGTCGACAAGTTCGTCGACGTCATGAAGCCTGAGAACCAGCA
>JAKSHU010000160.1 GCA_024399175.1 archaeon | reverse complement strand
GGAACAGTGCGATGTAACGCAGGGTGTCCTCTGTTAGTACGATATCTGCTGCCATGGTACTCACAGGTCAAGGATGGTGGAAGTACCCTTGTCAATGATTGCAAGAGCAGATACAGAGAAAGGCTTTCCACACAGAGCGCCGAGCTCCATGTTGTTTCCGTCGTACACGCGGACCTTGACGTCCTTGCATGCCGCAAGTTCTGCGCAGGGGCAGTTCTCGGAAACGATGACCATCTGGGCCTTTCCGTTGGCGACTGCTTTCTGTGCCTGGTCGACTCCGAAGACGACGTCTCCGGTGTTGATGGCTGCCTTCAATGCTTTGCTGAAATCTACGTTTTCGCTCATTCTTTATCCTCCTTGGATTTGGGATCGTAATATAGTTTGATTGCTCCGGTTCCTAAGGTGACCGGCTGACCTACAATGATGTTTTCTGTGACTCCCTCGAGGTTGTCCACCTCTCCGACCATTGCTGCGTGCAACAGGTGAGCGGCGGTGATCTCGAAGGCTGCCCTGGCAAGCACGGATGATTTCTTACCAGACACTCCGTTCCTTCCGATTGCCCTGACGGTACCGTCATTGGTCATCAGATCGGCGACGAGCATGATGTGCCTGATGTCGACATCAAGTCCTGCGTTCTTCAGGGTGGATGTAGCTTCATAGATGATGGAGTTCCTTGCGGCCTCGATACCGAAGACGTCTGCAACCTCCGCGATGGAGTTGGTCATGACGTTGTCCCTGTCGATGCCCTCGATCTTGAGGACCTCCTCCAGGTTGCTTCCCTCGGTGATGATGCTGCAGATTCCGTCCTTCTCCTGGACGAGTGCCCTGTCGATGCCCTCGACTCCCTTGAGCCTGGCGTTCTTGATGGCCTCGTACATCTCCAGCAGCTTGGTGAAAGGTGCGGGAGTGGCGGGATCCATAGTGATGACAATGTTGCCATCGACGTTGGAATCGCTGATGGCGGTCTTCTCGACATATCCACGGACTGCCTTGATCTTGTTCAGCCTCTCCACGATGTCGTCCACGGTGATGTTACGTTTGTCCATCAGGGTGGGGTTGGGGATGATCAGGAGCCTCATGTTGGTAAGGTCCGTCTCAACGGATGCGACATCGAGGAGGTTGGTGATCTCGATCTCGGTTCCGACGTGCTCGGCGATGGCCTTGTTCTCCTTGGCGAGTCCCACGAGGGGGATGTTCATCGAAGGAGTACTGGGCTCGCGCCTTGCATCGACGATCTCGAGAAGACGGGGCAGACCCTGGGTAACGGAGATGGATGCGACTCCTGCGAAGTGGAAGGTACGCAGGTTCATCTGGGTACCGGGCTCTCCGCTGGAGTGTGCCGCCATGCCTCCGGCGGCCTCGTTCTGGACCATCCTGTGGCTCTCGTACATCTCGTGTGCACGGATGACAAGCTTCTCGCAGATCTCGTCGCTGAGATCTGCGTTCTTGATCCTGTCAGCCATGTCCGCGATGACCTTGAAGGGGATGGTCAGACCGAGCCTGTCCATGATGCCGACGAGCCTGATCTCGGTCTCGGACATCTCCCTGGGGTTGGAGTACTCCTCGGTGGGTGCCGCGGGGACATCGTCCTCGCTGACAGCCACGGTCGCCTTCGCACGGGTCTTGGTGGACCTGCGTGCGGGACCGACCTTCTCAAGGACCTCCTTGGCGACCTCGGCATCAATGCCGAGGGCGATCAGGTCGCTGACATCAGAGGCGGCGATCTCGCTGAGCTTGCTGTACCTGTTGACAAGCACGGTGGCAACCTCTTCGCTGACGCCCCTCTTCTGAAGTGCTGAGATTGTGTCTTTCTTAGCCATTTCACTCACCTCCGTCTCCGTCGGAATCTCCGCCGTCGTCCAGGCTGTCCTCGTCACCCTCGTAGTCGGAGTCGTCCTCGTAGCTCTCGAGGTCTCTCTCGCGGGTCGCGTAGTCGTCACCCTGGTTCTCGGCCTTGTCGACGTTCAGGAGCCTGTCTGCATCGTCTCCGAGGATCTCGGCGAACAGGTCGTTGAGATCGACTGCGGCTCCGCGGACGGCCCTGGAGGGGTCGACACCGTCCTCTCCGTACTGGAACTGGACGATGGTACCGATGGTGTTCTTGATGCTTCCGTCGACGGTCAGCTTGAGGTCCTCGAGTGCGGAGACGAGACGCCTCTGCATGTATCCGGACCTTGCGGTACGAACTGCAGTATCGACAAGTCCCTCTCTTCCTCCCATTGCGTGGAAGAAGAACTCAGTGGGGGTCAGACCGTTCTTGTAGGAGTTGATGCAGAATCCCTTGGCGTATGCTCCGAGATCTCCCTTGTGGAAGTGAGGCAGGGTCCTGTCCCAGTATCCACGGGCGATCCTCTCTCCACGAACGGACTGCTGTCCGACACAACCTGCCATCTGAGACAGATTGAGCATGGAACCACGAGCTCCGGTCCTCGCCATGATGACGGCGGGGTTGCTCATACCGAGGTATTTTCCTGCGATCTCTCCGGATCCCTTACGTGCATCGGCGAGGATTGCCTGCGCCCTGACCTCCAGGGTCTCCCTGACGGACCTTCCGGGCATCTGCTCGAGGGTTCCCTCCCTGTAGGACTCGACGAGCTCGCTGACACGGTTAATACAGTCGGTGCTGTTCTGGTAGATCTGGTTCGCTGCCTCCTCGGGGATGTCCTCGTCACTGATACTGGTGGAGAATCCGTGGTTCATGACTGCTCCGAGTGCGAGCCTGGTGGCGTCGTACAGGAACCTGGCGGCACGGTCGGATCCGTAGTCACGGGCGACCTTCTCGAGGATCTTTCCCTTGCTGTTTCCGATTCCCTTCTCATCGATAGTTCCGGTGATCAGCTTACCGTTGCGGATCCTGACGAATCCGTCGTTGGGACAGACTCCGCCCTCGACGGATCCCTCACAGCGGGAACCGCAGAGACAGACCGCTGCCCTGTAGGTGATGTTGAAGTCCTTGGGAAGTGCGAGGGAGAACAGGTCCTTTCCGGTCCAGAAGGGCTCTCCGTCGGCTCCGATTCCGCTGGGCTCGGGGATCTCGCGGGGTCCCTCCCTGTTGAGCTCCTCGAACAGGGCGTTCTTGGTTCCTCCGAGTCCGACATCGCTGAGCTTGTAGAGGATGTTCATGGTCTGGTACTTGTTGAACCTGGTGTCACCGTGGGTGAGGAAGTACGAACCGGAGATGTGGTCGTGGATTCCTCCGATGATGGGTCCTCCGTACCTGGG
>JAKSHU010000016.1 GCA_024399175.1 archaeon | reverse complement strand
GAAGAACACGATGAACCAGGGCGGAAGAGCCAGCTTGTCCTGGCGCACGAGTCCGTACGCGGTGAGGATGATCGCGGGGATTGTGATTATGAAGTTCTCGTGCTGGTCCGTGACCGCGGATATCACGATGAATATCACGCAGATGAACATCAGCATGATGTAGCTCGTCTTGCTCTTTGACTGGACATTGTTCTTCTCGGACATGGTCCTCTCACTATGTCTGTCCATGAACTGTCGTCCTTTTATCTCTTTGGTGTCGTTTCCTGAAATACCTGGGCACAAGGGGTCGTTCCGATCGTTGCTTTTTCATCTTTAAGATAAGGGGATAAGATAGGATTTTTATGTGAGTGGATTATTGCGAGGTTCGGAGAAGTTCTTTTGGTAGAAGATAACGATAAACCGCGCAGGCCTGCAGTCAAACAAACAACCGATGCGAAACCCGCTGGTAGCAGGAGCAGTGCGCATGCCCCCGCAGGAACTCCCCGTGGAGACCGTCCTGCATCTTATTCGAATTCATCCGACAGGCCCCGTGGAGACCGCCCCCAGAGCGGAAACAGGGGACCCAGGCCTCAGGGAGGCTATCAGGGATCCCGTCCCCAGGGACAGGGAACCGGAGCACCCCGTGGAGACCGTCCTCAGGGATCCCGTCCCCAGGGACAGGGAACCGGAGCACCCCGTGGAGACCGTCCTCAGGGAGGATACCAGGGTGGAAACAGAGGACCCAGGCCCCAGGGACAGGGAACCGGAGCACCCCGCCCCTTCGGAGCGAGGCCCGCACCCAAGACCGCCGAGGACAAGTCCGACGAGGCAACCGGACTCGGTCTTTCCGAATCCGAGGATTCCGGATCCAAGACCGTCAACGTCCCCAGGACTTCCTCCTCGAGCTACGGTGTCAACTACCGCGGTTCCTCCGCAAGGGCCACCGGACGCAACGGCTCATCCCCCAACAAACAGGGTGGAAAGAGGAACGGACCTGCCGGAAAGCCCACCAAGGCCGCCACCGCCAGGCAGTCCATGCTGAACACCCACAAGCTCGCACCCTTCAAGTACGACATGAACGAGGTCCTTTCCCAGTCCTCCATGGATCCCGGAATGGCATCCTCCTTCTTGGCATCTATAATCGCAAAAGCTTCCCGTATCTCTACCAAAGATGCGAAAGAGTATGCCAAGACCTTTGTCGATGCTGGAAACCTCACCAAGGACGAGTTCGACAAGATCAGCAAGCTGATGGACAGGTACAGCAAGTTCAGATGATCAGATGAAATCAGTGGAGATGAAGAAGGGCAGGACATTCGTCCTCACTCTCGAGACCGGTGAGAGCATAAAGGCCGAGATCGAGGGATTCTGCAAGACCCAGAACATCACCTGTGCCAAGGTCACCGTGATCGGTGGCGTTGGTGCAGGATCCACATTTGTCTCTGGTCCGATGCTCGTGGACGGAAAGGAGACCGAACCCATCAAACCCCTCACCTACACCACCGATGCTCCTGCAGAGTTCGCCGGTGTCGGCACTGTTTTTCCTGATGAATCAGGCAACCCCGTGATGCACCTTCACGGTTCTCTCGGTCGCAACGGAATGTCCGTGACCGGCTGTTTCCGTGATAAGGCCCTTGCGTGGCTGACCCTCGAGGTCATAATAGAGGAACTCACGGGTGATGCACCCGTGAGGAAAATGGATCCCGTCAAGGCTGTCGCCCCGTTGTGGAACGAGAGATTTTTAACCAACGTTTAACGGAGGTTGTATCTGTCCGCCCAGCGGTTGAAGACTTCATCGGTGTAGTCATTCATTATGCGCTGGTCCTCCCTGCTGTTCTCGGGAGTGACGAATCCCGCGATGGGGAACTCGGAGTCGCAGTACGGGCATCTGACGTTGGGGCAGCGATCGCTGGCCTTGGGGCAGTACTTGCACGCGACCGCGCGTGACTGGAAGAGACTGAACTCCCTTCCGCAGGAGGGGCACATGAACCTGCGTGCTGCCACCTTCAGCCTGGGGTTGATGCCTGCCTGCTTCTCCTCGGGGGTCAGGTACATCGGGGCGGTGGGTGAGACCGGCGCCTGGTACTTGGGTTGATAGGTGTACTTTCCCATTTTACTGCCTCAGATACCTTTGGCGGCCTTGACGACGGCCTTGAGGAGTGCATCATCGGAGCACTGTTCCACGAAGGTGCCGGTGATGATGATGTCTGCACCAGCCTCCCTGGCGGCAGCCGCGGCCTCGGGGGTCCTGATTCCTCCTCCGACGATGAGGGGGATGTCGATGTTCATCTTGACGACCTCGATCATCTCGGGGGGAACAGGGGAGGTGGCACCGCTTCCTGCCTCGAGGTAGACGAGCTGCATTCCCATCAGTTCTGCGGAGATGGCGAATCCTGCTGCCCTCTCGACATCATCGGGGTCGATGAGGTCTGCCTCTGCGACGCGTCCCACGGTCATTCCGGGGGCCACGATGATGTAGGCCATGGGGATGCAGGGGATGTTGAGCATCTTGACGAGGGGTGCGGCCTTTGCATGATAGTGGGTGATGAACTTGGGGTTCTTGCTGTTCACGATGCTCATGAAGAGCATGCAGTCGACCTCGTCGGAGATGGCGTGCACATCCGAGGGGAAGTAGATGGTGGGGAGTCCGGTGGCCTCTCTGACCGCGACGGTGATCGCGGACAGGCTCTCGGTGGTGACTCCGGTGGAGCCTCCAATGAGGAATGCATCGGTTCCGGCGTTCTGGAGCCTCTTCGCGATGGCCTTGGCATTCTCGACAGTGAGCTTTGCGGGGTCGGGGTCGAGGAGGGTAAAGTGGAGGGTTCCGCTTTTCAGCTTCTCTTTGATGTATTCTTTGACGTCGATCATAGTGCAACACCCAGTATGAATGATATGAGGGCAACGAACATTGCCACCTTGGCGAGCTTTTCAGCCTTGTGCGCATCCTTGCGGACGGCCACCGCACAATAAACGAAGATTATGTCTGCGACGATGACGGTCGCATAGAGTATTCCGAACATTCCGTTGATGATCGGGATGAAACTGAGGAGCGGTCCGAGGATGAAGAACACCGCTGCCACGAGAGCGGCCCTGTCCTTTCCGATGATCATCGGCAGGGTCATCCTGCTTCCCTCATCGGACTCCATGTCCTCCACGTCCTTCGCTATCTCACGTCCGACGGACACGAGTGCCGCAAGGAGTGCGAGGACCCAGACCTGCGAGAAGTTGTTGACGATGGAACCTGCGAACAGGAACACGGCGCCGGTGAGGACCGCGATGCAGATGTTTCCAATGAAACCTCTCTGCTTGAGTGCGGTCTCGTATCCGAACATCATGGCCGCACAGACGATGACGAGCAGTGCGGCGATCCATCCAAGAGGGATGGAGAGAACGACCGCGAGGATGAGTCCGCCATATCCACAGAGCTGTGCGGTGCGGGGCTCCATCTCTCCCATCGGCAGGGGTCTGTCCGGGTGGGCGGTCCTGTCGATCTCGACATCGATGTAGTCATTGAGCGCGTTGCCTCCTGCGACGAAGGCGAGCACGATGACGCATCCGAGTATGATGTTCAACGTCTGGTCGAACATGTTGTATCCGGTGGCGATGAAGATCGAGACGAGAAGTCCGATGATTCCCATCACTCCGTTTCCGAATCTGAACAGACGCAGATATTTGTTCACGTCGTCCCCTAACCCGTTGATTTATAATAATGTACGCGTGCGCACGCGTTACTTCTGTCCGAAGATGTGGTAGTGCCTGGAAAGGGTCCCGTGGACGTGCTGTTTGTACACGTCATCCCGCACCATGTGCTCTGTCTCGTAGAGCAGAGGAAGGACGACTCCCGCCTTCCCTTCGGCGGTCAGGACCTTGGGGAACGCCTCGAGGGCCCTGTTGTAGATACTGAGGACGTTCTCTCCACCGGTCTTCGTGGACCTTCCGTAGGGCGGGTCGCAGGCGATGGCATCAATCTCTGTGAACCTCTCGGGGATCTCGCTGATGTCGATGGTCTCGAAGTCGTGCAGAGGCAGGTTGTAATAGGCCATGTTCTCCCTAGTGCCAGCAACCATCTCCTTGTCGAAATCCGAGGCGATTGCCCTCATGCCCATGTTGGCTGCCTCGATCACTATTCCGCCGGTACCGCAGAACGGATCCAGAACGGTTCCTCCACGTTTCACTCCGGTGAGGTTGATGAGGGCACGGGCATACTTGGGGTGCAGCGAGATGGGCGAGAAGAACGGCCTCTCGCTGACCTTCCTCTCCCTCAGGAGGTCTGCGTTGAACACCTTCCTCTCGATGTGCAGGTGGATCCTGTCGCTGATGAGCATGTGCACGACGACATCGGGATTCTTCAGGTCCACGTCATTGTTCTTCGACAGGATGGCTCCGATCCTACGGATGAGCTTCTGGGAATCCACATCGGGCAGAAGGCCTTCGAAACGTCTGTAGCGGATAGCGAAGGTGCCTTCGGGCAAAATCATGTTCTCGACCGATGAGAGGTCCTCGGGTTCGAAAGATCCGAGGTAGTCTCCCACCATGTGTGTGAGTGCCAGACGGTCGTTCACACCGTCCAGGCACTCTTCAGGAATCTCCATGACGACATATCCGGGACCGTCGCAGATCATGCGACAGTTGCCCGCGCTCTCGGTCTCGCAGGTCTTGATGACCTCGTCCCGAGGCATGTCCTTGAGCTCGCCCAGCAGTTCGAAGAGATATGTCTTGTTCACGGAAAGGGGGATTGTTCAGTCCTTAATACCGTCTTCGGTCACGCTGAAGACAGCCTCTCCCTCGGGCATGTTGGGGGAGTCGATGAGTCTCGCGATCCTCTTTCCGGCCTTTCCCTTCCTGAGGTAGATACGGAAGGTGGCGGTGTGTCCCACGACGTGACCTCCGATGGGCCTGGTGGGGTCTCCGAAGAATGCGTCGGGCTTGGCCGCGACCTGGTTGGTGACGACGATGGCAGCGTTGTTGAGGGTTGCGAAGTTGAGCAGGTCGTGCATGTGACGGTTGAGGATCTGCTGTCTCTCCGCGAGCGTTCCCCTTCCGACGTACTCCGCCCTGAAGTGGGAGGTGAGGGAGTCCACGATGACGAGCCTGACCTTGATGTCCTTGGCGAGCTCCATGGCCTTGTCCACGAGGAGGACCTGGTGCTGGGAGTTGAATGCCCTGGCGATGTGGATCCTCTTGAGGGTCTCCTCGGGATCGACACCGAGGTAGTTGCACATCTGGATGATCCTCTCGGGCCTGAACGTGTTCTCGGTGTCGATGATGATGACGTCTGAATCGAGTCCTCCCCTCTCGATGGGGAGTGTGGCGTTGACCGCAAGCTGGAAACAGACCTGGGTCTTGCAGCTTCCGAACTCTCCGAAGAGCTCGGTGATGGACTGACTCTCGATTCCTCCGCCGATGAGCTGGTTGAACGCGTCCGATCCGGTGGTGAGCTTGGTGACAGCGGCGCGCCTCTGCATGATGGCGTCACCGGTTTCAAATCCGCCGACATCTGCGCACAGCTTGGCACCTTCGATGATGTCCTGTGCCTTCTTCTCTCCGATCTCACAGGTCTCCGCGAGATCTCCGGGGGATGCGACCGCGATGGCCATGATTTCGGTGTATCCTGCCTCGCGAAGTTTCTCTGCGATTGCGGGTCCGACTCCGGGGATGTCTTCAAGGGTTTTTTCTGCCATGTTTTTCTCTCCGAATCGATACACACGGCGACGGTATATAAGGTTAAGAGGGGGAGGTGACCGAAAGTACCGAAAGTGACCGAAACTGAGATTTTCTGGTGAGAATCATCGATTTTCGCTCTTTTTACTTAAGAACAGTTTATATGGTACCGTCTAATTGTCACGCTCGTATGGCAAAGAAGAGGCGTCTTATTCAAGAAGAGCCCGAAGAGGAATACAACTTCACACCTACCGATTTCGATGAGCGTGAGTTCCTCCTCAAAGGAATCTACTCCACCAAGGTCATGATCCTCGCGATCATTCTCGCTATCATCATCGGATTCGTTGCAGCCCAGATCTGGTCTTTTGTTGATGACAAGACCATCGTCGCGGTCGTCGACACCCTCCTTGTATTCTTCGTTGTTGCCATCATGAAGAAGCTGTTCGTCGCCGTCAACATCAGGGCCGACCTTCTCGAGACCAAGACCATGCTCGGAAACTACCTCGTGTTCCTCATTCTCGCACTTGGTAGCTGCATCCTGTTCATCAACGCACCCTTCATCTGAAGGGCGCGGTCAAACACAAAATCACGCCGGGGGTTGACCCCGGCTCATCATTATTTTTTTTGTTCAGAACTCCCAGGGGTGTCTGGGGTCCAGAAGTTCGGTCAGGAGGGCAAGGTCTCCCCTGTCCAGTGACTCGTCGTTGTCCAGTATCTCCATGGTCTTCAGGTCGATTTCCCTTCCGACCCCTGCCTGAGGCATCTCCCTGATCAGCATGGACTTGGCATCCGTGTGCTGGCGCGGAACCACGGCGCACCATGCTCCGTCCCTGATGAACGGGCCCACGCATCCTGCCCCCCTCCACTTCGCAAGGAAGTTGCCTGAGTTCTTCCCCCAGGGTGCCGGACCCACACGCAGGCAGGTCGGGCTGAGGGCGTCCCTCTCGAGAAGCAGGGCGATCCGCATCCTGTCGTCCGACACGAGGTGTGCCGCCCTCAGGCATCCGAACTCGAAGGCCCTGGCCTTCGCCACGATCGCGTACTCTGTCTTCCAGACCTGCGAGTAGATGTTGTCGTCCACCACGTCCGGTTTGGCGAAGGACACAGAGATGATCCTTCCTCCGCTTCCCTCTGCGAGTTTGCGTATATCCTCGCGGGCGAGGATCCTCCTCTTCTCGGGGAAGAAGAATCTCTAGGAGGGGTTCGCGAGGTACTCCCTGGATGCCTGGACGAATCTGGCCAGGGTGTCCACGTGAACCGCGGAGGCGACGTTCCTGTTGCCGTCCACGGGGTCGTAGAACACGAGGGGACCCTCCAGTTTTCTCCTGGGTGGTTCGAGCGACACCTGCGTGCCCTCCCTCCAGGTCTCAGAGGCCGCCCTGAGCGTGTCCAGGAAGGTTCCGTACTTCAGGACCATCAGTTCGCACAGGTATCCGGAGAATCCTCTGACGTTGGGTTCCGCCCCGTATGCACCGATGCCCTTCATGAATCTCTTCAGAAGACGAATCTGGTTGTTCTGTCCCTCGGCCATCTTGGACAGGACGTAGTCGGTGTGGAACGGGGTGCGGTCCACAGCGGTCACCAGGTTCTCCGTGCTCTGGATGTGGATGTTGGGCACGAGGTCCACGTCGACACCCTCGAAGACCGCGCTGGTGTAGGGGTGTTCGGCGTACATCCTGGATCCGTGGAGCACCTCCTCCCCGATCTTCAGTCCCGTCTCCACGAGTTCCTCGCGTGATGTGCCGACAGGGAACATGATGAAGAGGTCGAGGTCCGGATTGGACAGGTAGGTGCCCTTGGAGTATGATCCGACAAGCTTGAGCTCGGCCACTATGCCGTGCGCGTCTATGTACTCCTGCACCTTCTCCTTCAACCGTCTTGCGACTCCGTCTATCCAGTCCACAGTATCCTTGTCGGGGATTATCCTGGCCATCACGTCTGATTCAACACTCATCTGGCTCCCTTCGGCATCTCGGGCGCCCACTTGGGTGCCCACAGTTCATCTTTGAAGGTCTCCATACGTCCCAGATTTAAGTTATCATCGAATTCCAACGTCATCAGATCCTCACCGGCGATGGTGCGAACACCTGTAGCTTCCTCGCACATGCGCGCCTGTCTCGTCGGATCCTCCTTGAGCATGACTATGCCCATGTGCACGAACACGCACAGCTCGGGCTTCACGAGGTCGATCATGTCCAGGGCGTCGTCCGTGCACATGTGGTACCTGATGCGGTTTCCACTGGGGGTCGTCACGGGCAGGATGAGGACCCTGCTGCCTATGTACTGTCTCCCAATGTCTCTGTCATACTCGGTGTCGCTGACGTACGAGACCGTTCCTCCCGAGGTGGAGAACCTGAATCCCACATTGTACGGGTCGCTGTGTCTGGCTCTGCAGATCTCGGCCCTCATACCGTCAATGTTGAGGACATCTCCGGGCCTGAACGACATTGTCTTGACGGGAAGGTTGAGATGATATGGGGACAGGCAGGGCCCGAGTCCGTCCACGCCCTCGATCACCGTGGGACTCCCGTAGAGGGATCCCCTCTTCACCCATCCTCCGCGGGTCATGCCTTCTATGACGGAGGCCGCATCCGAGTAATGGTCCGGATGCGCATGGGATATGACCACCGACTCCGTCAGACCCAGATCGTAACGGATGTTCTTCATCTGGGTCAATGCGCCGGGTCCGGGGTCTATGTGAAGGTAGTGCGTCGGATCCCCGTGTTCGAGGATCATCCCTCCCGTGCATCTGGTCTGGTACATGGTGGTGTGTCTCCCACCGCCGGTGCCCAGGAATATGATGCGGTCCGCCATATTATCCCTCGTGCATGTGCATTTGGATATATCGTTTTGATGTTGGCCGACACATAAGCTAATTAGTAGGTGGGAGGATTCGGAGGTCATGATAACAGCATTCCGTGACGCTTGGATCGTCACCCAGAACGCAAACAGAGACGTCATCAAGGGAGATGTCGTCGTCGATGGCGAGAGGATCGTCTCCGTCGGACCCACCTACAACGGAACAGCAGACAGGGAGATCGACTGTGCCGGAGATGTCATCATCCCTGGACTCATTAACACCCACACCCACATCGCCATGACCGTGATGAAGGGTGTCGTCGACGACCTCCTGTTCCCCGACTTCCTCGACAAGACCTTCAAGATCGACTCCGACCGCACCGATGCGGACCTCGCTCTCGGAACCAAGATCGGATGCATGGACATGGCCCTCTCCGGAACCACGACCTTCGGCGACTTCTACTATTCCGAGGAAGTCATCGCGAAGGCGACCCAGGAGGCGGGACTCCGCGGAGTCTGCTGCTGGTGCTGTCTCGACGAGGACAAGACCACTCAGAAGGGAAATCCTGTCCAGAACTGCAAGAACTTCTATCAGCAGTTCAAGAACGAGAGGAAGATCGTTCCGGGAGTCTCCCTGCAGGGAGTGTACTGCTGCAACGAGGAGACCTGTGTCGAGGCCAACGCCTTCTCCGAGGAGGTGAACTGCCCCATCACCATGCATCTCTCCGAGACCCGTGGCGAGGTGAACGCTCACAAGCAGCAGTACGGAAAGAGGCCCGCCGAGTGGCTCTCCGACATCGGTGTTCTCAGTTCCAGGATGATCACCGCTCACTCCGCATGGCTCACCATGAGGGAGATCAAGCTCCTGGGTGAGGCAGGAATGTCCATCTCCTCCTGTCCCGCATCCAACATGAAGCTCGCCACCGGAGGCGTCGCCCCCGTCCCCGAGTTCAACAAGTATGGTGTCAACGTCTCCCTCGGAACCGATGGAAGCACCACCAACAACACTCTTGACATGATCGCCGAGATGAGGCTCCTGGGTCTTCTCCAGAAGTCCTCCAGGTGGGACCCCACCGTTACTCCCGCGCAGGAACTCCTCGACATCGTCACCATCAACGGTGCGAAGGCCATCGGCATGCAGGATCAGCTTGGATCCATCGAGCCCGGAAAGTATGCCGACCTCGTCGTCCTCAACGGAAAGGATCCCAACCTCAGGCCCCTCCTTCCCCAGAACATCATCGCCAACCTCGCGTACTCCATGGAGAGCCACAACGTGAAGACCGTGATGTGCCAGGGTGACATTGTCGTGGAGAACAGGAACATCCTGACCCTCGACAGGGACGAGATCCTCGCCCAGTCCGAGGATGCCTGGAAGGCCCTCTGTCTTAGGTGAAAAAACCATTGGGGGCCCAAGCCCCCGTTCTTCTCAGAATCCCAGTTCCTCCGCGACCAGGATGATCTTGATCCTCTTCGGGGTGCCGCAGAAAGTGAGTTCCTGCGTGATGTTGCATATGCGTCCCTTCACCGGCAGGTCCTCTGTCACGTCATTCTCGGTGAACAGGGTCTCGTCGCGGTTGAAGCGTGCCGCATTCAGCTGTGCGGCGATGTCCTGTGCCCTCTGCAGGGCCTCTTCCCGGCTTTTGGTGACCTTGTTCATGCCGACGACAGCAATCACCTGTCTGGGACCGAACGCGATGGCGGAGACGCGGTTCCCGTGGCCATCAATGTTGTAGATGGTTCCGTCCAGAGAGACGCTGTTGAAGCTGGTGAGGAACCAGTCCGCGGTCAGTCCTCTCCTCATGAGCTCGGTGCGTTCCTCGGGGGTCCTGCCGACGGACCTGTCTATGACCTGGTAGTCCCCTGCCTTCAGTCTGTCCAGGACCCCTATCTCTTCGAGCGTCACCGAACCTCCCCACGAGACCGATGACGAACCGGGTATGAGGTCCAGGACCAGGTCTGCCGCCTCCTTGCCGTCCCTGCAGAAGAACACCTCGTACTGTCTCTCCTCGAGTGCGGGGATCAGCACCCTCGCCATTGCCGAATAACGTCTCTGCTTGAATTCCTCGACATCCGCCTTGGTGGTCATGAGGGTGCATCCCCTCTGAGGACTTCAAAGTTGGCTGGAGAGCAGCACCGACAATGCCGACCTGATCTTCTCTGTACCGGTGCGGGAAGAGTGCGCCGTGAGTGTGTATTCGGTGCAGTCCGGGAGTAGACGTTCCATGGAATCCCTGACCTCGAGGCCCAGTCTCTCCGAGTCGAACCCGATGCAGCATTCGAAGTTCAGCTCGACACTCCTTCTGTCGAGGTTGGCGGTTCCCACGAATCCCCTCGAACCATCGCAGAGCATGACCTTCCCGTGCAGGAACCCGGTGTCGAGGCAGAACACCCTGGCACCCTTCCGCATCAGGATGCTGGCATAATGGCGGTTGCCCCAGTAGACTCCGACGTGATCCTGGGTTTCGGGAATGATCATCGTGACCTCCACGCCTTCCTCCAGTCTGTCGCAGAGGGCGTCCATCATCTCCCTGTCGGGTATCAGATAGGGGGTCTCGATGAATATGCTCTCCCTGGATCCGGAGATGAGGTCGATCATCATGTCCCTCACCGGGTTCCTTCCGAGACGGATGGGATTGCCGTCGACCACCGTGATCTCCGTGTCTCCCGCGGGAACCGTCTCCGGGAACAGGTGTGGATCCGCAGAGATGTCCTCTCCGCAGCAGTATCTCCACATGTCCGCGAACGATTCCATGATGTCCTTCACCTGGGGTCCGCGGATCCTCACGGCGGCATCGGCCCATCTGCCGAACCTGCCCTCTCCGAGATATTCCCTGCCGATGTTGAATCCGCCCATGTAGGCCACCTCTCCATCCACCGCGATGGTCTTGCGGTGGTTGCGGTAGTTCTTCCTGGGGGTGAACATGCATCTGGTCATGTTGTGGAACACCTCGCATCTGGCACCTGCGGAGCGAAGGCGCCTCAGTATGCGGAAGTCCCTTCCGTCATATCCGTAGTCGTCGAACATCGCCCTGACCTCCACGCCGTCTCTCGCCTTTTCGCAGAGCAGTCCGATGAAATCGTCCGCCAGGTGGTCCAGACGTATGATGTAGCATTCGACACAGATCGAACGTCTGGCACCCCTGATGTCCTGGAACATCGAATCGTAGTATTCCCTCCCGTCATCGATGAAGCGCACCTCGTCCATCCCCGGGGTCGGGCTCTCTCTTGCTGGAACATCGCGCAGGAACAGTGCCCTGCCGATCATCAGGTATGCCCCGAAGGTGATGATGGGGATGATAATCCATCCCGCGTACCAGGGAATCGATCTTCTGAGACTGATGCGTCCCGTGGCGATCAGCACGGTCTGCAGCACCAGGCCCAGGATGAAGAACAGGTACTCGAGATAGTGCCAGATTCCTGGGCCGAAGATCAACATCGTCTCTCGGGAAGTGATATGGGGATATAATCCGTGGGCATCAGTCCTCCTCGATCCTTCCATCTGCATGGATGGTGCAGACACGCACGGGGATGTCCCTGCCCGACTGTCCGATCGCGGTTCTGACCGCATTGACGATCCCGGAGCAGCAGGGCACATCCATCCGTGTGACCGTCACGCTTCTGATGTCGTGCATGGAGAAGATGTCGTGGAGCCTTCTCCAGGATTCCTGCGGATCCAGTTTGGGACATCCGATGATGACGATCCTTCCCTTTATGAATCTGTCATGGAAGTCACCGCGGGCGAATGCGGAACAGTCCGAGGCCACCAGTAGGTCACAGCCTTCCAGATACGGTGCTGTCGGCGGAACGAGTCTGAGCTGTATCGGCCAGTGGGACAGTTGGCCCGAAGTCTGGCCTTCCGAGACTATCCTGCGAGGGCTGGATCCGGGACACATGGTGAGAGGTATGTCGTTCACCGGCAGATGTTCCGTCTGTGAAGGTCCCTCCAGCGGTGCGACATTCCTTCTCTCTATCGAGAGGGCTTTGGCGGGACAGGACGGGAGACACGCTCCCAGACCGTCGCAGAACGTCTCACTGACCAGGACGGCCTTTCCCCCAACCATCTTGATGGCGCCTTCGACACAGGCCTCTGCGCATTTTCCGCATCCGATGCATCTCTCGCTGTCGATCCTTATGATGTTCCGCATCATTTTCTCGACCATGGTAGACGCAAGGGAGTATTTAGCCAGAAAGTATCCGGGAGGAAACTATGCCAAGACAATAGCAAATCACTTGAGAAATGATGAATAGAAAGAATGAGTCCCCACTCCCTGATTTGAACAGGGGGCCTGCTGATTTCAGCGGCTGTATCGGATCTCTCCGAGAACACTCTACAGTCAGCCGCTCTAGCCAGTCTGAGCTAAGTGGGGATAAATGGTTGAATGTTCAACGATATAAATAGCTTATGGGAGGTCGAAGGATCATCCGAAGTAACTCAGGTTCTCCTTGGATTCCGGTTCGGGAGTCGTGGCCTTCTCGGTGAGTTCCGTGAGCTTTCTGGCCTCGGTCTCCAGACCCTCGAGTTCCAGCTCCTCCACTCCGAACATCTTTCCGAGGACCTTCACCAGTCCGATGGAGCTGCCGTGGTCTATGAAGTATCCCGAGGTGTCTCCCATTATGCAGAATGATTCTATGCCATTGATCTGACCCATTCCGATGAGCAGACCTGCGGCACCGATGATGCCTGCCTTCGGTTCACCTGGAAGGAACTCCACACCGTATCCCGAGAGCTCCTCCTTGAGTTCGGCCTTCGACACCGCACCATAGACGTGATGTTCCTTGATCATCTGTCCCGTGCCATATCCGCCGAGGGTGATGATGCGTGACACGTCATATGACAGGAGGATCTCCATGATGTCCTGCGCGAGGATGAACTGGCCTTCCGGGGTGCTTCCCTGGTAGTCGCCTCTGATGAATATGATGTCCTGTCCTGCAGGCGTTCTGGCATGCCAGAGTTCGTTCGATGCCATCTTTATGACATTGTTCTCGTCCGGTATGACTTGCGGGGGGAAGTTCATGGAATACAGTGATGCGAACTTCTCCGCCTTGAGGATTGTTGCAAAATGGTCGCCCGCGATCTTGCCCACGTTGCCTATGCCGGGCAGTGCCTCGATGAACACAGGATTCTTCAAGAGAGGTTTGGAATCATACTTTACGATACTTTCCATTTTCTCCATACTCCTGTTTGATGGCGATACGCCTGTAGTTTCCGTAGGGATCTTCAGGAGAATACCTGGGGGGTATTGGTGAAATCGTTTTTGCAGAACAAATTGCGCAGTCTGATAAAAGGGTGTAACGTCCGCAACTGGGACATCTGCGCAACTGTGATCTCATTTTATTTGCTCTCACGTTTCAGAACAGCGACACCGCCGTCTGAGGTAAGGCTATTGATGGAAGCGTTGGAAACCCTCTTGAGGATGTCCTCGGCACTCTTGTATTCTGCAGCGCAGACGACAATCCTGTACCTGGGGGAACCGACGCAAGTGATCTTGGCATCGGCACCGTTCGCGGCATCAAGTCCTGCGAGGAGTGCCTTCCTGATGAGTTCTACACCGTTGGGTGCGGAAGATGTCATCTCCAGGGTACCTTCGATCTGTACCGCAGGAGGTGCAATGTTCTCTTTTGCGACCTCGATGAAAGTCTCTACCCATTCACCTTCATAATCCTCGGTGAAGGAGGCGGGATCCGCTACGACGCTCTCGAAGGCGTCGTAGAGGGTTCCGTAGTCATCCAGAATGGTGTTGCCAAAGAGGTCATAGGCGTCATCGACGCTGATGTCCATCCTGGTGGCGACGATTTCCAAGAGCTTCTCTGCCTTGTTCTCGTTCTTCCACTGCTGGATTCTTTCTCTCTTCTGGTGATCGTTGACGGACTTCAGAGAAAGGTCGATATGACCTTTCTGAGAGTCCACGCCGAGAACCTTACAGACAGTTTTCTGTCCTTCTCTAACGAAATCTCTGATGTACTTGACCCAGCCAGTGGCTACGTCCCTAACGTGGATGAATCCTTCCTTGTTGTCGTACTCGTCGAGAGTGACGAATGCACCGAAATTCTTTACAGACGTTACCGTGCAGACAACGAGTTCACCGTTCTCGGGGAAGCCCCTGGCCCTTGACATCAGCCAACCACCTCAAGCACTTCACCGCTGATCTGTCCGTTTCCTCCCTTGGGGGTGACGAGGACAGTTCCACAAACGTGGCAAAGTACCTTGGTAGCAGCTCTCTTGAAGACGATCTGCTCGTTCTGGCAGTCGGGGCATTTGACCTTGACAAAGTTGTTAACCATAATGCTCACTCCGTGAGTTCGAATTTCTTGGCCCTGATGCAGGTGGTGAGGTGTGCTTTCTTGCAGGTCTCGCACCTGAACCTGATGTTGACCCTCTTGGTGGGCTTCTCCCTTCCTTCGGGCTTAGGCCTGGGGAATCCTCCGTAACCAGAAGTTACTTCCCTGAATCTCCTCTGACCCCATTTCAGTTCGCTTGCCTTCTTCTTCTTGACCCTTTCAACCGCATGTTCGGTGTGGGTGCTGCAGAAGGGGCAGTATGTTTTGATAGTTCTCGGCATCTTCATTTAAATCACCTTAATGAAATGCAAATGCAACCTGCGCTTATACTCAGGTTCTATTTAAACCTCCGCTAACGTCTTCACATATATATTATGTGGTATCCACGGAGGGTGAATCCAGGGTCTTACTCCCTGATCTCCACGGTGCCGTCCTTGTGTGCGATCACGACGGCCCTGACCATGTTGATGAACAGTCCGCACTCGACGACTCCGGGGATGACGTCCAGTGCGCTCTCCTTGAACGAGATGTAGTCGATTCCCTCGGGGAACCTGCAGTCGTAGATGAAGTTGCCTCCATCGGTGACGTAGGGCTTTCCGTCCTTCATCCTGAGCACGGGTTCGCAGCCCTGCCTGCTGAGTCCGAAGGCGGTGCGCACGTGTCCGAAGGGGAGGACCTCCACGGGCAGGGAGCACCTGGTTCCGATCTTCTCAACGAGCTTGCTCTCGTCCACGACGATGATCTCCTCGACGGATGCCGCGGCGACGATCTTCTCGCGGAGCAGTGCACCGCCGAGTCCCTTGATGAGGTTCATCTTGGGGTCGACCTCGTCCGCTCCGTCGATGGTGACGTCGACATGGTCGACATCATTGAGATCCACGATCGTGATGCCGTTCTCGAGCGCGAGCTTCTCTGATGCCACGGAGGTGGCGACGCACTTCAGGTTGTAGCCCTTCTTCACAAGCTCTGCGACCTTCAGGATGACGTAGTATGCGGTAGATCCGGTTCCGAGCCCGACGGTCATTCCGTCCTTTACGAACTCCTCCACTGCCTTCTCTCCTGCAATCCTCTTCATCTGGTTCTGGTCTACCTCGGTCACGGTAATCACTGTCGGAGCCCATTTACAAAAAGTTACATTAATGTAGCGACTGTTTCCCCGCTCATGCGTCTCGCGTCACTATACTCCGGAGGCAAGGACTCCACATTTTCCCTGTACACCGTGGAGCAGATGGGCCACGAGGTGCCCTACATCGTGAACATCGTTCCCGAGGACAGGGCCTCCTGGATATTCCACACCCCCAATCTCAATGTCGTCCCCGAGATGGCCAGGGCCATGGGGAAGGAGCTCGTTCTCGGAAAGAGCACCGGTGAGGAGGACAGTGACATGAAGGGGCTCCACGACGCTCTCGAGGGACTCGACATCGACGGTGTCGTAAACGGTGCCGTCTGGTCCGACTACCAGTGGGACAGGATGAACATCGTCTGCGGAGATCTGGGTCTCAAGCTCATCGCACCCATGTGGAGGAAGGACCAGGACATGCTCATGGACCAGATAATCGACTCCGGCATACAGGCGGTGATCGTCGGATGCTATGCCGAGGGATTCGACGAGTCCTGGCTGGGACGTCCCATCAACCGCGAGGCCCTGGCGGATCTCAAGAAGCTTCGCGAGAAGTATGGGATCAGCATCATGGGCGAGGGCGGGGAGTATGAGTCCATGACCCTCTACGCCCCCAACTTCTCGTATCCGCTCAAAATCCTGGAGTCGCACAACGAGTGGACCCGCAACAACGGCACCATGTTCGTCTCAAGGATGGGTCACGACTGATCCCTGTCAGGACCTGGACATCCTCAGCGCGTTGAGCGTCACGGATATCGACGAGCAGGACATCGCCGCTGCCGCGAGCATCGGCATGTGCGTGAACTCGGACATTCCCAGAATGTATGGCAGACCTGCAGCGACGGGTATGAAGATTGCATTGTAGAAGAATGCCA
>JAKSHU010000159.1 GCA_024399175.1 archaeon | reverse complement strand
GCGGTCATGTCCTTGGGGAACTCCTTCTTACCGTAGGACTCGGATCCGTTCCAGGAGGTGGTGGTGGATGCTCCCTTCTCGGTTGCGGAGGACCTCTGGATACCGGTGTTCATGTATGCCTCGTTGTTGAAGCAGACGAACAGCATGTCGTGTCCCCTCTCCATGGCTCCGGAGAGTGCCTGCAGACCGATGTCGTAGGTTGCTCCGTCTCCTGCGAAGTTGACGAACTTGATGTCCTTGTCGATCTTGCCCTGCCTCTTGAGGGACTTGTAGGCGGTCTCGAGACCTGCAGCTCCTGCCGCTCCGTTTCCGAAGGCGGTGTGGACCATGGGGATGTTCCAGGAGGTGTAGGGGAAGATTGTGGTGGAGACCTCGAAGCATCCGGTGGAACAGGAGACTGCGACGTCCTTCTCGGTTCCCATCAGGATCTGCCTGGCGATGATGGCCTCGGCGCATCCCGCGCAGAGCCTGTGTCCGCTGGTGAGCCTCACGGGGATCTCGCTCTGGAGCTCCTTGAGTGTGAGTCCGCTCATTCCTTCACCCCCACGAAGTTGACATCCTTAGCATATCCGCCCTCGACGATCTTGTAGACGCTGACGAAGTCGGAGACCATGGTGTCGGCTCCTCCGAGACCGTAGATGAAGTTGTACATCTTGGGCATGGTGTCGTTGAGTGCTCCTGCGGCGCAGATCTCGGGGTACATGGGTCCGTAAGATCCGATGGAGAGGTGCCTGTCCATGACGATGATTCCTTTCTTTCCTTTCATGATCCTCGCGATCTCCTGTGCAGGCCAGGGCCTGTAGACACGGGGCATTGCGACTCCGACCTTCATGCCCTCGGCACGGAGGATGTCGACTGCTGCCTTCATGGTTCCGAAGGAGGAACCGAGGACGAAGGCGACGTAGTCGGCGTCGTCGCACATGTATTCCTCGACAAGGTGGTACTCCCTTCCGGAGATCTCGGCGAACTCTGCCATGGCGTCCTTGGCGACTCCGAGGGCGTTGTTCATCGCGATGACCATCTGGTACTTGTGGGGGAAGTAGTAGAGGGGACCGTCCATCAGGTTGTGGGTGACGGGGCGGTCGGTGTCGAGCAGGGGGTACATGGGCTCGAACTTGCCGATGTAGTCCCTGACGGCGTGGGTCTCGAGGGGAGTCATCCTCTCGATGGCGTGGGTGAGGATGAATCCGTCGAGGTTGACGAGGACGGGAAGCTGGACCTCCTTGTTCTCGGCGATCTTGAGTCCGATGATGGACATGTCGTATGCCTCCTGGACGTTCTCGCTGAAGAGGGAGAGCCATCCGGTGTCCCTGGCGGACATGACGTCACCGTGGTCGTTGTTGATGTTGATGGGTCCGCTGACGGTCCTGTTGGCGACTGCCATCATGACGGGCACCCTCATGGCCGCGGTGATGGGGAGCATCTCCCACATGTAGGCGAGACCCTGGGATGCGGTGGCGGTGAAGGTCCTCGCTCCTGCAGCGGAGGAGGTGGTGCAGAGGGTCAGGGCGGAGTGCTCGGACTCGACGTCGACGAACTCGGTGTCGACCTCTCCGTTTGCCACATACTTTGCGAAGTCCTCGACGATGATGGTCTGAGGGGTGATGGGGTAGGCGGCGCAGACGTCGGGGTTCATCTGTTTCCAGGCGAGTGCGACTGCTCCGTCTCCGTTGATTGCGATGTCCTTTCCGACTTTGGAACTCATTGTACGTCCTCCTTCATGACGATGGCCTTCTTGGGGCAGACCTTTGCGCAGATTCCGCATCCCTTGCAGTGGGAGGTCTTGAGTCCGACGAGCTTGGAGTCCTCGACGATGACGCAGTCATCGGGGCAGTAGACCCAGCAGGTGAGACAGTCGATGCACATGGAGGTGTCGACGACGGGGCACATGGACCTCCAGTCACCGGTGTTGAATTTCTCGGAGTTTCCGGGTTCGATTACACGGCTTCCGATGATGAGATCCTGGTAGTTTGCTATGTTGACCATTTTACTCGACCTCGTCGTAGGCCCTCTTGAGGGCGGACAGGTTCTTCACGATGAGCTTGTCAGAGAGCTTGCCGGTGAACTTGTCGGTGATGTTGTCCTCCATCTCGTTGTAGGAGATGATGGGACGGAGCTTGATGAGCGCACCGAGCATCGCGGTGTTGACGAGGGGCTTTCCGATCTCCTCGGTCGCGATCTTGGTTGCGTTGACGGCGTGACACTCTGCGGTGGTTCCGATCGCCTTCTGGAGCTCGGCGGGGGAACCCTCGTAGTTGGCGAGGATGATTCCTCCCTTCTTGAGTCCCTTGGCGACGTCGACCTTTCCGATGAGGGTGGGGTCGATGACGATGACTATGTCGGGTTCGTAGACCTGGGTGTGGATCCTGACGGGGGTGTCCTGGATCCTTGCGAAGGCCCTGATGGGTGCTCCCATCCTCTCGGGTCCGAACTCGGGGAATGCGTTCACATACTTACCGGAATAAATGGCGGATTCGGCGAGGATCTCGTTAGCGGTAACGACTCCCTGGCCTCCTCTTCCGTGCCAACAGATTTCAGTGTCCATAAGCTTAACCAGAAGGTGGGATTGGCCCATTCAATATAAACCTTGGGTATATGCGTTACGAATTTCGAAGATTTTCGGATTCACGGATGTTCAAAACGTGGGAATTCGTAGCGGTTTCTACTGATTTCATAATATTCCTACGAATTTCGAATTAAACATTATGGTAAACCTAAATAATACAAGGTCCGACCTAGGATTTCCACATTTCAAACCTTATTATTAATAAAATAAAGGAACGTCCCGTTTATAAGCGCGCACACATCTTCTTTATATGCTAGAAGCAAATTGCCTCATCGTAAACACGGGGCCGACCCGGAAACCGCTTCTTCAGGTATACAAGGTTTTACTATGGCCGATATCAACGACACTAGAAGGATTATCGATGTAAATGAACTGCGTGTCACCGACGTACCCATCGTCGGCGGTAAAGGTGCGAACCTGGGAGAGCTCACCTCCTCCGGATTCCCCGTCCCCAACGCCTTCGTCCTTACTACCGTCTCTTACGACTACTTCATCTCCTCCAGCAAGATCATGGACAAGATCCTCGCTCTGCTGAAGGGAATCGACCGTACCTCCGACGACAGCCTCGACGCCGCCGCCAAGCAGATCAGGGCCCTCTTCGACGAGTGTCCCATCCCCAAGGACCTCCAGAAGGAGATCAAGGACAGCTACAAGCTCCTCCTCGGCGGAAAGAAGG
>JAKSHU010000158.1 GCA_024399175.1 archaeon | reverse complement strand
CGATGCAGCAACACTTCCCCGATTACGTTTCTACCTTAATCCGTGAAGAACCAAATTTATCCTATATTTATCCCATATTTATCCTATATTTATCCTATATTTACACTCGCAACCGGCAGGATCCGCAGAAAAACGACCTCGGAAAGGTGAATCAGACAAGGCTCAACGTTATATCCGAACCAGCGTTCACGGGTTCTGCGAAACATGCATCTGAGACTGAAGAAGGGCTCCTACGAGTACATCGACAACAGCGACCTGGTCGTCCACCAGCCGAAGGACTGGAAGGGCAGATGGAACGAGGTCTTCGGAAACGACAGGCCCGTCCACCTCGAGGTCGGCTCCGGTAGGGGATCCTTCATCACCCAGCTCGCGATGCTCAACCCCGGGATCAACTATGTGGCGGTCGAGCTCTACGCGAGTCCGATGTACAGGGCCATCAAAAGAGCGGAGGAGACGTCCTGCACCAATCTCCGCTTCCTCAGGATGGATGCCGAGTTCCTCCCCGAGGTGTTCGACAGGGATGAGGTGTCGCGGATCTACCTCAACTTCTCTGATCCGTGGCCCAAGACCAGCAAGGGCAACAAGAGACTGACGTCGTCCCATTATCTCCAAAAGTACGATCTGTTCCTCTCGGAGGACGGACGCATAGAGTTCAAGACCGACAACGAGCCCCTCTTCAGGTTCTCCCTGCAGGAGGCCGAGTCACAGTGCTGGGTCTGTTCGGAGGTCACCGACGACCTACATTCCGGAGGCAACCCGGAGTGGAACGTGATGACCGATTACGAGATGGCGTTCGTGGAGAAGGGTGTGCCCATCCACAGGGTCGTGCTCACCAGGGACCGCTCGGATTGAGGGCCCTGGGTCATCCCCGTGGAAGGGGAAATGGTTTTCAGGCGTTTTGAGAGACGGGGGCGTACACCGCATACAGGGTTAGTGAGCCGTCATCCGCCAGTTCGACACCGGAGATGCGGTCGTTTCCATCGTAGATCTCTCCGCCCCTGGTCAGGGACCATCCGGCCAGCCTCAGGTCGCCCTTGGTAGGCAGCTGGAAGACGTAGCTGTAGGGTTCCTGGAGAAGGAGCGTGTAGCCGGAGATCAGCTCGCTGGACCTGTAGGACTTGCAGTCGGGAAGCTTTCCGTCTCCGCCATCGAGGTCGTACTTGACGATGGGTCCGGACCAGATGGCGTATAGGTGGAGCACGGAGTCGTTTCCGGTGAACTCCCTGGCGATGAACGCCGTGTTTATGAGCTCGTTGGCGCTGTAGCTATTTCCGCTTCCGTCCTGCCTGGTGTTCCACTCGACGAAGGTCACGCCCTCGGGGAGGGGTGTACTGGCCGGGATCGTGTGCAGCCTGTGGCCGCCGTTGATCAAGGCGGCAGAGCTCGGATAGTATCCGTAGATGCCGTCGAGGTTGTACTCGTAGTAGAGGTTGTAGTACTTCACGCTCCAGCTGGCGTGGAGGGTGACCTCTCCGCCGTTCGTCACACCGGACTTCTGGAAGAGCTTGTCCATGTCGATGCAGTTCAGACTTGAACCGACATTGCTTGAGGAGGACTCGTCGAGATACCATCCGGCGAAGCTGTAACCGGTCCTGTTGAACAGGACGTGGTCGTCCGGGAGGTAGCCGTTGCTACTTCCGTTGAAGGTCAGCTGTGCATCGGGCATCTCGCCTGCAGGAGAGGAGGATTCGAAGTGGACGGTGACGGTCCAGAACTGCACGACGGCGGTGAGGCGGTAGACGCTGTAGGGAACGATGGCGGTTCCGTCGGCGGCATAGACGTTGCCCTCGGGATCGGTCCATCCGATGATGTCGAATCCGCGGTGGTAGCTGAGCAGCTGGTCGACGGCGGGGACGGTGTTCTCCTGACCGAAGGTCACGGAGATGTTGGTGCCGTTGACCCAGTCGTAGTAGTATCTGTATCCGTAGATTCCGTTGGCCACGCTGAAACTGAGGTTGTGGGAGGCTGCCTTCCAGACCGCATAGAGGTGGATGTCGTCGGAACCGAGGTCGATGGTCGCTCCTGCCTTGTAGGTCGCCTCGACGGCCTCGGGATTGGTGCTCCATCCGAGGAAGTCATAGTTCTCCCTGGTGAATCCGTTGGCGGGGAGGGTCAGTCTCTCACTGTCCTCACAGACGATGAGGTCACTCATCGTTCCGCTTCCGCCGTTGGAGGCGAAGGTGACGGTGCGGGAGTCCACCTCGGACTCGAACACTCCGACAACGGAGACGTCGCAGTCCTCGTAGTGGATGTAACTCACGTCATCGGGATCCACGTGCTCGATCCTGATGTCTGCGGGCACCCCGTTCTCGTCGAGCTCGGTGATAACCCACTTGTGGAGGGGATCAGCAGAGGGATCGGGGATGAGGTACACCCTGTCACCGCCGTACCTGTAGATGGCGGACATGCAGAGGTCGCTGTCGTATCCGTGCACATATCCGTTCTCGACGAAGACCGTGTACATCTCGGAGACGTCGATCCTCTCGAAGACGGCGGTGAACTTCACGTCACCATAGATCCAATACGTCACTCCGGGGTATTCCTCGTCCAGATCTCCCCAGTCGGGGTAGTCGGGGTTTCCACAGTACCATCCGATGAAGATGTATCCGTAGGAGGGCACCGCGAGAATCTCGATCATGTCGTCCTCATGGTACGTTCCGCTCGCGGAGCCGATGATGGTTCCTCCGGCGGTGGCCGTGATGACGACGTTGTACGTGTCGGATGCATCCTCCTCTCCGGACTCGACGTAGTGTGCGGTGACGACGACGTCCTCGTGGTCGCGGATGTAGATCGTGATTCTCTCCCAGGTGATGTCGGAGACGGCGCGGTCGCTTTCAGGTCCGGTGGGGAACCTCTCGATCTGCGTTCCGCCGATGGTGACGGTCCAGTGGTCGAACCTCATTCCGGGGATCTCACGGGCGTACACGTCGACCTCCTCGTTCTGGAATGCGATTCCGCTGGAGACCCAGTCCCCGGCCTCATCGTCATAGAACTCGCCGTTGACGGCAGTGAAACCGACGGAGGCGTTGAGCGCATAGACTGCCCTGATCTTGAAGTAGGAGAACTCGGGGGAGGAGACCTCTGCGAACCTTCCGAACTCGGGGTGCTGCGAGAGGTACCTGAAGAGGTGGATGGCGCTGCTTCCGCCGTACACGTCATCGTTGAAGATGTAGTAGGGGCGGACGCTGTCATGGCAGACCTTGGTGGTGATGGGCACCCACCTTCCGTCCAGGTCGAGGACCTGCCATCCGGCGAGGGTCCTGTGGGCGG
>JAKSHU010000157.1 GCA_024399175.1 archaeon | reverse complement strand
TGGGATGAGACGATCGGACTTGACAAGATGCCGGGTCTCGAAGTATGCATCACCGGTTTCTCCTTCAGTTCAGGAGTGTCCGAGGTCCTCAACCAGCTCATCCACTGCTACTACCTGTACAATGAGGAGTTCCTCGCCAAGACCGGCCTCGCCACCCAGAAAGAGGCCCAGGACCTGCTGGCCTCCTATGTGGACAGGTACTGCGAGTTCATCGGAATCGACGATCTCTGGAGCTTCTATGGTGAAGACAACGGTGGAAAGATCGGAACCCATGGAATGAACCTTCTCTACTGCGGAGCAGGGGACGAGAGGAACATCATGTACGGTCCCGTCGGAGGATCCGTAAGCGACTGAGCAGGAACCGGGATGAGAGCTAGCACCGTGGTGGCCCTGGTGGCCGCCGGAGCCGTTATGATCGGCACCTTGATGGTATGTGCCAGCGGAGTCCTTCTGGATGAGCTCCATCCCGATCCCTGCGAACATTCTGGGACCTATTCGCTCGAGGGGGTTCTGCTCTCCGAGCAGTCCTCCGGGGAGGGGAGGGTCGTGACCCTCCATGAGAATGCCTCCCATCACAATTATCGTTTTGAATGCCACCTGGACTCGATCGGTGGCAGCACACGCTCTTTCTCGTTCCACGTAATCTTCGGGCCTGACGGTATGCCTGTGGATCTCGAGGAAACCGGCAGGATCTCCGTTGACGGGGTCGAACTCGTGAGATACGAGGGGATGTCGGGAGGGGGCACCATCTCCCTGCAGGTCGCCGACCACTGTCTCGTGAGATCGTTCACGTTCTCTGACGGGACCGTGGACTGCAGGGGAGTCTTAATCGAGGGATAATATGGACATGAAAAATCTGTTGCAGACATTGAAGGGCAGGGCCAGCCTGGACAGGGAGCTGGTCCGTGCCGACGGCGAGTCCGACGAGGACTTCATCTACAAGGAATACTCGATCTCGCGTCGTTCCAAGCTCCTGTTCCTGGCCGCTTTCGTGGCGCTATTCTTCATCCTCATCGGATACAAGATCACTCTCGGGGAGTACGACATCAGCTTCGTCAAGGTCTATGAGACCCTGTGGAACCATCTGACGGGCAACATCAAGGACGCCCTGGACGACAATGTCGTCTGGGTCCAGCGCCTTCCCCGTGTCCTGACCGCCATCTTCGTGGGCGTCGGTCTCGCCGCGGCAGGAGCCGCCATGCAGAGCATGATGAAGAATCCCCTTGCCGATCCCTACACCACCGGAATATCCTCCGGTGCCCTTTTCGGTGCCACTCTAGCCATGTCCCTCGGGTTCACCATCATATCCGGGTTCTACGGGCGCGTACTCAATGCCTTCATCTTCGCGATGGTTCCCGCCCTGTTCATCACGGTGCTCTCCCGTTGGAAGAAACCCTCTCCTGCGATGATGATCCTGGTCGGCATAGCTATCATGTACATCTTCAACGCCGTGCAGTCGTACATGATGCTCAGGGCGGATCCCAACTCCGCCTCCAGCATCTACACCTGGAGTGTGGGCAGCATCGGAATGACCACCTGGGAGCAGATTCCTGTCATATGCATCTTCTCACTGGGAGGCTTCATACTCCTGGTACTGATGACCCGCACCCTCAACGCCCTCAACTCCGGAGATGCCTATGCGAAATCCCTTGGAATCAATGTGGATCATGTCCGTATCGTGTGCCTGCTGCTGGTGTCGATCATTGCAGCGGGAATAGTGAGTTTCACAGGAATCATCGGGTTCATCGGACTCGTATCTCCCCATATCGCACGCATCTTCGTGGGCAATGATAACCGCATCCTGCTTCCCGCTTCCGCCCTCCTAGGTGCCTGCATGATGATTGTATGTGACATAGTCGGATTCCTGATCCTGGGTGCCACCCTGCAGATCGGAATCGTCACCGCCATGATCGGAGGGCCCCTGTTCATGATAATCCTCATCGCACAGCAGAAGGAGGTGTGGTGAATGGTCGTCGAGATCCGTGCCGAGAACCTTGCCGCCAGCTATGGTGAGCATATGGTGTGGGAGGGACTGGACCTTGTCATAGACAAGCCCGGTCTCGTGGGGATCCTCGGGCCCAACGGAGTGGGCAAGTCAACCTTCATGTACATGGTCAACCGGCTGATGGCCCCTGTCGAGGGACGCATTTGTCTTGATGGCAGGGATGTGGCCGAGATAGACCATCGCTCCCTTGCGAAGATCATCTCCTATGTCCCGCAGAAATCCGACGAGACGTTCTCTATGTCCGTCCTGGATACCGTCCTGATGGGGCGGTATCCGCTCTCGGGCTTCTCTACCTCTAAGGAGGATGTTCGTGTCGCTGCTAGGTGTCTGCGCTATCTCGGGATTACCGACCTTGCCATGCGCAGCTTCAATGAGCTTTCCGCCGGCCAGCACCAGAAGGTAATGATAGCCAGAGGCCTGGCGCAGGAACCTAAGATCATGTTGCTTGATGAGCCTACGTCCAATCTCGATGTCTATCATCAGCTCCACGTGATGAAGATGCTGAGGGACATCGCCCACGAGAAGGGCATAATCATCATCGTGATATGCCATGACCTGAACGTCGCCTCCCGTTTCGCCGACAGGCTGGTGATGTTCTCGGAGGGAAAAGTCCGGTGTGACGGAACCCCTGCGGAGGTTATCACCCCCGATACCATCCGCGAGGTCTATCGTGTGGACTCGGATGTGATGGAGGTCGATGGACGCCCCTATGTGATCTATCATGCCCAGGAGAAGCAGTGGAGCATCGACGATTGATCCCCTCCTTCCCTGTTCAACAGGGATGGTTGTATCGAGGTGGTCCGTGACGAGGTGATCGGTGTCAGCTGATCATCCCCTCACGGTTCGCTGTTTACGGATTGATGAGAAAAGGGTGGGGGACGGATACCGTCCCCGGAATCAGGCGACCGTCTTCAGATGAAGCTCGGTCATTATGGTGTCGACCTTGGCGATGTACGCGTTGGGGACCTTGACGGATTTTCCCTCCGCGGTCATCAGGTTGACGTATTCGGGTTTGACGATGGTCTTGATGACCCTCTGGGCCACGATGTTCTCATCCTCGTGACCATCCACATAGACGGTGAACTCGCACATTTCAAAGCCTCACGATGTTCTCGATCCTCTCCTTGATCGCCTTCAGGTCCGCGACCGCATCGGATTCCGGATAGGCGTCGATGAGGAGCTTGTTCTCCCAATCGGCCTCGATGACGGCACGGTCGTACCTCATGCGGATGGACTCCTCGGGAGTGAGTCCGACGAGGGCGGAGATTCT
>JAKSHU010000156.1 GCA_024399175.1 archaeon | reverse complement strand
GTCTTGACCAACCCGAGATCGTGGTCGGGGACTCGGTGTTCCACGTGTGCCTTCCCGCCACGGACACCAGACGTGACCCGTTGGATCGGCTGCTTGGTTCCAGAGACAGCATCACCAGGTCCGACATCGAAAAGGAGGGCTATTCAAAAACGGAGGCCCTGTCCATGATCGACTCCCTCATCAGGTCCGGAAGGATAGTGAGGCACGGGGGCGGAAGAAGCACAAGGTACCTCGTCCAGAACAGATGAATCGAATAACCATGTCCGATGATATGCCACACTGGGTCCGGAAGTTCACCAACATCATTAAAGTGCCATATCTCATTCCATAATCCATAAGGAGAGTAAGGATGACAGGGATCGTGAAGAGCCTATCGGAGAACAGACTCGTCATCTCGGCCATGGTCGAGAGGAACCTCAAGGGAAGATACCGGAACAGCGCGATAGGGATCGCATGGAACATCCTCATGCCCGTGCTCCTTATATTCGCCGTGTGGCTCGTCTTCACGCAGGTCAAGACCTATCGTTCCGAGGCGGATTTCTGGATCTACCTCAGCGTGGGGATGTTCGCGATGTCCACCTGCAGCAACTGCATCAGGGGACGTGCCATCATCAACAACTCCAACTACATCAAGAAGATCGCCATACCCAGATGGGTCGAGGTCCTCTCCGACGCCATCGCGCAGTTCATAACACTCGGCATCTCCTACATCCTTCTGATCATCGTCACGCTCGCCTGCGGACACCATCTCGACATCACCATCCTCGTGTTCATGCCGGTGTCGTTCATTCTGCTCTTCATCACGTGCCTGGGATTCTTGATGCTCTTCTCCACCCTCAACGTGGTGAACAACGACGTCGGACATCTGATGATCGTCATCAGCAGGATCGCCGTGTGGCTCACCCCGGTCTTCTTCTTCATGAACGAGGCCGAGGGACTGCTGAGAACTGTGGCGGTCTGCAACCCCTTCACCTACATCGTGGAGGTCCTCCACCAGGTGATATACTGGGCGGAGGTCCCCGACCTTGGCTATCTCGGCATGGCCGCGCTGATAGCCTTCATAGCCTTCGCATTCGGATGGGTGGTCTTCAGCCACTATGAGAAGAACCTCGCGGAGATGTTATGATGAGTGAGTACGCGATCGAGCTCCAGAACATAACCAAGTCGTTCAAGGTTGTAGACAGCCAGAGCTCTGCGCTCGGAAGAAGGAGGATGACCGAGAAGACGGTCCTCGACGGACTCGACCTGAAGGTGAGGAAGGGGGAGATCGTCGGAATCCTGGGAGGGAACGGCAGCGGAAAGAGCACCCTCCTGAAGATCATCTCGGGAATCCTCGCACCCACGGAAGGAAAGGTCCTGGTCGAGGGAAAGGTCGCGAGCATCCTAGAGCTCGCCGTCGGCTTCCACGATGACCTCTCCGGAATCGAGAACATCTACATCCGTGCGAAGCTCTACAACATACCCAGACACGTCATAGACGAGAGGCTCCAGGACATCATCGACTATGCGGACATCGGGGACTACATCCACAGCCCCGTCAGGATGTACTCCTCCGGAATGAGGTCCCGCCTCGCCTTCGCCATCATGATCAACGTGGACGCTGACGTATTCGTCATCGACGAGGCCCTCAGTGTCGGAGACTCCCGTTTCAACATGAAGACCACGGGATTCATGAAGGGTCTCGTGATGAGGGGCAAGACCGTACTCATCACCTCCCACAGCACATACACGTTGCGCAGCATATGCAGCAGGGCGGTCATACTGGAGAATGGAAGGATCACCAGGGACGGAATCCCCGAGGAGATTTGCGCAGTCTACGACACCGTCGACCTGGGAACCGAGGAGGATGTGCGCCGCAACGCGGACTATGGAATACCCCTTGCCGAGTACAGGATGTCCAAGCTCTGCATGCGTGACGGTGACGAGAAGGGGGCCGCGGAATGGTTGCAGAAGGCCGCCTACTCCGGCAACCCGATAGCCATGACCGAATACGCCGAGATATGCCTCGAGAAGCAGGACCCAGTGAGCGCGGAGAGATTCCTGCTGATGGCCGCCAAGCGCGGAAACCGCGAGGCGATGTGGAGGTACTCCGACCTCCACTCCGAGTTCAGGGAGGACGACCTCGAGAGGACCCTGAGGATAATGGCCCGCAAGGGGGACCACTTCGACGCATACAGGTACGCGGAGTATCTCCGCATCGTGGTGAGGAACGAGGCGGACAGACAGAAGGCATACCATGCCTACCGCACCGCCGCGGCACTCGGCAACATAGATGCGAGATACCGGGCCGCCACGATGCTCCTGAACGGCACCGGAACCACCATCGACATCGCCGGGGCCCTGGAGGAACTGGTGGCTCTCGGCAACATGGGCCACACGAAGGCTATGTCCGATCTCGCGAAGATCCACACAGATGGAAGGTACGTGAAACCGGATTTCGCGGAAGGATTCAGATGGACCCTGAAGCTGGCAAACGCGGGAGTCGCCGACAGCCAGTTCACGGTTGCGATCATGTACGCGAGCGGAATCGGCACCGAGGTCGACATGGACGAGGCGGACGCCTGGTTCAGGAGATACGCAGTCTGTGCACTCGAGGGACCTGTCTCGGAGGCCTCTGAATCCGCCAAGATCATCGGATGCAAGCTGCCGCTCGACAGCTTCAGGATTAACAACGTCCTGATCAAGGGACATTCGAGACGTGCGCTCTCGGAGAACCTCACCACGATGATGGACACCAGCAGGGTGAAGAGGCCGGACTACGTGTTCCAGCTCGCACAGCAGGCCGCCAACACCGCCGGAAGGCCCCAGTCATACCTTGCGGACTGCTACTACCGCGGAATCGGAGTGGATGCCGACCCCGCCAGAGCGTTCGAGCTGTTCCACGTGGCCGCGGATTCGGGAAGTTCCAGGGCGATGATGACCCTCGCCCTGATGTACAGATACGGAGTGGGCACGGAGCGCGACATGGAGATGTTCGAGAGATATATCCGCATGGCCGCCAAGAGGGACAACACCGTGGCCATGAACATCATGGACGAATGGAAGAAGTCCAACCAGGCACGTCTGAAGAAGGTGGCCGACCCCCGGAAGATCAACCGGAGGAGGAACGTGGGCCAGTCCGGAGGAAAGTCCTGATGAGCCCCGCGACCTCCGGGGACGTCCCCGAGGAGTTCAGGGGACTGGTCATCAATCCCCCGAACGGGCTGGATCCCGAGTGGATCCACGAGGCCCCGCCCCACGAGATCCGCCCTGAGGACGGATCGATCATGGAGAATCTCCTGAAGGATGACAAGTGGGACGAGATCCTGGACCACCTGATCTCCGACGTGGCCGAT
>JAKSHU010000155.1 GCA_024399175.1 archaeon | reverse complement strand
GTTCTCCCATCCTTCATTCCTCAAGACCTCCTACGACGAGGAGGACGAGGTCCCCCGCGAACTCGACAACGTCGCCATCCGCTACACCAAGGACGTGGACGGAAAGGACAATCCCCTCAGGAACCACGATCTCATCCTGATGGGCGACATCAGGCACGTGACGGACGAGAAGCTCTCCCGCACCGAGTTCGTCGTCAAGGGTATCGCCATGCTCAACAAGGCCCCCCACCGCGGGGAGGTGAAGCACTCCTGCAGCATCATGTGCAGGGTCGTCAACACCAGCATGGAGGCGTTCTTCACCGAGGAGGGAAAGCTCGGATACAACGCCCCCAGGAACGTGTACGAGAAGACCGTGCTCGACGAGTCCCTGATCCGCCAGCTCAACGAGACCTACATCGTCCAGAACTACACCGAGGTCCTCGGCAAGCTCAACGACTGGGCGGACTTCCTCAAGAGCGAGAGGGACGAGGCGGACGCCAACGAGCTGAGGGGATACAGCATCGAACGTCCCAGATTCTTCACGGCGGTACCCGTCAACAAGAACTCCCGCCCCGACAGGGAGATCCTGGTGGAGACCCCCGACAACTTCTGGATCGACAGCACCGGATCCACCTCGAGGGCGCACCTCATCGTGCAGATCACCCACGTCATCGAGCCCAGGCTCTTCGAGAGCGACGAGAGGTACGTGGAGAAGTTCAACTCCCTCTCCGCCCTCGGAGTGAGGATCGTGGACCCCGCCTCCGTCCTGGCGGAGAACGGCTCCGGGCTGGACTCCAGGGAGTACCAGCGGAGCCTGAGGATGATGGCGGTCGGAAACGTCCGTCTCTCCCCCGCGATCATGGACGGTCCGCTCGCCAACGACGCGGCCGCCCCCCTCATGGACTGGAAGAAGCGCGAGACCGTCGAGATCAGGAGGAGGTTCAACGAGAGGCTGAGGGCCACCGTCGACACCAGGATGCTGGAGATGGAGCTCACCGAGGAGGAGTCCGCAGCCATCGAGGCCGACCTCGCCGTCAGGGCCGAGGAGGTCCAGACCAGGGCCGCATCCCTCCGCGACGCGGAGGTGGACGCCATCTCCGAGACCCGCAGGCAGGAGCTGCTCCCCCAGAAGACCAGGATCGACGAGGCTCTCGGCACCGACTCCGACTCCCTGACCAGGGAGGAGATCCTCGAGAAACTTCCCGAGGACCTCAGGGACGAGTACGGACAGTACTCCGAGAGGCGCAGGGAGTGCAGGCGCAGCGTCATCTCCGAGGGACTTCCCCTGGAGGGATACGTCGACAGGGCACGCGAGATGATCAGGTGCGAGTCCCGCGACCAGCTCCTCGCCGACCGCAGGAGGAACCTCGAGAAGGAGGTCCGCGGAGAGCTCGCGGCCGAGAGGGACAGGGACATCGAGTCCATCGAGAAGGAGTTCAGGAGACAGCTCATGGCACTCGGAAGGGAGGGGGAGAAGAGCAGGCTCACCGTGTTCTACGACATCGAGCTCCCCCCGAGCACCAATCCCTACACCGAGCGCGAGGAGAGGGACAAGTTCTTCGCCCGCTCGTCACAGTACAAGATGGTCTACGATTCCGCCGGAGCGCAGGCGGCGCTGGAGCGTCAGAAGGACGCCCTCGACTCCTTCATGAACGGGGAGGTCTCCAACCCGTTCCTGGCCTCGTACCTGTTCTCCACCGAGTACGGAAAGACCGCCGAGCAGGTCCCCATCGGACACTACTTCGGAACGATGTTCAACGAGACCCAGAAGAAGGCGATCACCGAGGCCGTCAACAGCGACGGCATCTATCTGATCCAGGGACCTCCCGGAACCGGAAAGACCCAGGTCATCTCCGAAATCACCATGCAGATGGTCGCCCGCGGAAAGAAGGTCATGATTACCAGTCAGAATAACAAGGCCATCGACAACGCCTTCGGCAAGCTGCCCAACAGCCCCCTCATCCGCTCCGTGCGTCTCATGGCGAAGGGAAAGGACAGCGAGTTCGACCTGGACTCCCTGGTGGAGAACTACTACTCCAGTCTGGCGGAGATGCTGGAGAAGCAGCGCGACCTCATCCTCAGCGACACCCTGCTGGAGGCGCTCAGGAGGGACGGAAAGCGTCTCGAGGAGCTCTATGACAGCTATCTCGACTGCATCGAGAAGGGCGCCAAGGCGATAAAGCTGGCAGAGGAGGACAGGCAGGCCCTCGTGCAGGCGACGGTGAAGCATGACAAGGGAGTCACAGACGCCAGGAGCAGCAGGCTGAGGATCGCGCAGATCGAGTACGAGATGGAGAGGATCGACTACTTCGAGCTCTCCACCTACAACAGGTACAGGAACGACATCCTGGCACTGTTCCCGGCCATACAGATTCCCGAGAAGAACAAGCGCAGGGCGGACGAGTACAGGGCCTCCCGTGTCTTCGGAAAGCTCGGATACTGCGGAGTCATCATGACCCTCTCCGACGAGGAGTTCGCCGAGCAGGTCGACTTCATCAGCGACAACCCGGAGTACGTGTCGCTGTACTCCCGTCTCTGCAGGGAGGGACAGGGCAACGACCAGGTGAAGGCCCAGGGCGGCGAGAGGCTGGACCAATACAGGATGGACAAGGGGGTCCAGGCCTCCCAGCTGGGACTCCTGGAGGCCTTCGGGGCAGACCTCCCCCGCGACCTGCAGAACATCCGTGCGACCCTGAAGAAGATCCGCACCAAGGTGGCTTCCAACCTCAGGAAGAGGCTGAAGTACGCACACGACATGCAGGACAAGGATTTCAACGCCGAGAAGTCCCTGAAGAACATAGAGCTCATACGCGCCGACCTGGCGGACGACCTCGCCGATCCGAGGTACGTGAAGTACAACGAGGCCGAAACCGAGCTGAGGATCCAGGTGCAGACCATCTTCAACGAGCTCAACCTGGCCGACAAGTTCGAGAGCCTCGACGACGCGTTCAGCATCATCGACCGCAAGATCAAGGACATCCTCTCGATGACCGAGGAGGAGCGCAGGAGCCTGGCGGACATGTACGACAAAAGTGCCAGGCATCTCCGCAAGAACGGCATCGGCAACGTGATGCACGACGAGATCCTCTCCCGTCTGAAGAACTACGTGAACGTGGTCGGAATGACCTGCACGGCGGACGGAAGACCCGTCACCGAGGCGGAAGAGCCCGACAACAGGAAGAACTTCGACTACTGGTCCAAGCTCGGAGCCGCGGAGGTCAGCAGCGACTCCAAGCTCGTCCTCGCCCAGGAGGAGCTGGAGGAGATGTCGTTCAGGAAGGAGGGCAGGGCCCTCCTCGACGACACCACGATGGGAATCGACGTGGTCATCGTGGACGAGGTCTCCAAGGTGCCCTTCTGCGA
>JAKSHU010000154.1 GCA_024399175.1 archaeon | reverse complement strand
GGGTGTGGGGTCCGGTGGAAGGAACTATGGAAACCGTACCGGAATCCGGTCCTTGACGGGTGGATTGTCCATCGACGAGAGCTACACCGGAAACTGCCTCGTCAATGTCTGCTGTCTCGGTATCGTGAAGAGGGCGGACCTTCTCAACAACTTCGCATCCGCTCCCGGGGAGATCATGATCCTCTTCGGAGGACGTACCGGAAGGGACGGAATCCACGGGGTCAACTTCGCCTCCAAGGACATCACCTCCACCTCCGAGGATGACTCCAGGGGAGCCGTCCAGCTCGGAGATCCCATCACCAAGGAGCCTGTCATCCACGCATGTCTGGAGCTTGCACAGAAGCACCTCGTCACCGGAATGAAGGACCTCGGTGGAGGAGGACTCAGCTGTGTCGTCGGAGAGATGGCCATCGAGAAGGGATGTGGAGCCGATGTCGATCTCGACAAGGTCCCCCTCAAGGAGAACGGCCTTGCACCCTGGGAGATCTGGGTATCCGAGTCCCAGGAGCGCATGATGTGTACCGTCAAGCCCGAGAACGTCGACAAGGTCATGGCGATCTTCGACCTTTGGGACATCATCGCGACCCCTGTCGCCAAGACGACTGACACCGGACACACCCGTCTGTTCTGGGGCGGAGAGATGATCTTCGACATGGACATCGAGTTCCTCACCGGAGGTCCCGTCTACAACAGGCCCTACGAGCTTCCCAAGGTCTCCACCAAGGCCGACGAGAAGTTCCCTGAGCTTCCCGCACTCAGCGAGGTCATCCTCACCCTCCTGTCCGATCCCAACGTGGCATCCAAGGAGTGGGCGATCAGGCAGTACGACCACGAGGTCCGTGCATCCACCGTCCTCCACCCGATGGTCGGAGAACTCAACAAGACCGGACCCGGAGACGCATCCGTGCTGATGCCCGTCCCCGGCAGGTGGAAGGGACTCGCAGCCGCCGTCGGATGCAACCCCTGGTTCACCAAGGCCGACCCCTACAAGGGTGGAATGGCATCCATCGACGAGGCGTTCCGTAACGTCGTCGCCGTCGGTGCGAGGCCCAACGCGTTCACCGACTGTCTCAACTTCGGAAACCCCGAGAAGCCCGAGAGGCTCGGAGAGTTCAGGGAGGCCGTCCGCGGTATCGGTGACATCGCGAAGGCACTCAACATCCCCATCCCCTCCGGTAACGTCAGTCTGTACAACGAGGCCCCCGGAGGAGTCCACATCCTTCCCACCCCCATGATCGTCTGCTGCGGTCTCATCGACGATGTTCGCAAGGCGGTCTCCGCAGACTTCAAGAAGACCGGATCCTGCATCTTCGTGGTCGGACAGACCGCTGACGAGATGGGTGGATCCCTTCTCTTCAGGAAGTTCGGCGGAGTGGGTGGAGATGTGCCAGCGACCGATGTCGAGGATCTCAAGAAGACCTCCGACAAGCTCCTCGATGCGATGGACCAGGAACTGGTCCTCAGCTGTCACGACTGTTCCGATGGAGGAATCGCGATCGCTGTCGCCGAGATGTGCATCTCCGGACAGGTCGGAGCCGAGCTCGACCTCTCCGCCATGGCCGGCAGCCATGCAACCGTCAAGCTGTTCTCCGAGAGCGCCTCTCGCTGGATCGCCGAGGTCGACGGAGAGGACGTCGCACGGTTCACCGAGATCCTTGGCGACTCCGCGACACTCATCGGTATCACCAAGGGCGACTCACTTGTCGTCAAGGGAACCGATGTCGCGGTCCCCGTCGATGTCATGAGGGCCGCCTGGAGTGACCCCATCTGGAAGATCATGGGAGGTGGAGCACAATGAAAGCAGAAGATGTCAGAGTATGTGTCGTGAGGATCGAGGGAACCAACTGCGAGGATGAGATGGCCAACGCGTTCGAGATGGTCGGTGCAAAGTCCGAAAAGGTTCACCTCAAGCAGCTGTTGGGTCAGTGCGACCCCTCCCTCAAGAGGAGTCTCGAGGATTACGACATCCTCGCATTCCCCGGAGGATTCTCCGCGGGAGACTACGTCCGTGCCGGAGCGATCTTCGCATCCAGGATCAAGGCCGGAATCGGAAAGGATCTGAAGAACTTCGTCGAGGAGGGAAAGCCCGTCCTCGGAGTCTGCAACGGTTTCCAGATTCTTGTCGAGCTGGGACTTCTCCCCGCTCTCGACGGCACCATGTCCGATGAGCCCACCGCGGCACTGTACAACAATGATTCCGGAAGGTTCGAGTGCAGGCCCACCGTTCTCAGGAACGACAACAAGTCCAAATGTGTCTTCACTTGCGACATCCCCAAGGGAGGACTTCTCATGTGCCCCTCCGCCCACGGTGAGGGAAAGCTCATGAGCAACATCCCCAACTTCGTGGACCGTCTTGAGGAGAACGACCAGGTCGTGTTCAGGTACGTCACTCCCGATGGAGAGAAGCCCACCTACCCCTGGAACCCCAATGGATCCCCTTCGGACATCGCAGGTATCTGCAACCCTGCCGGAAACGTCATGGGTATGATGCCTCACCCCGAGCGTGTCATGACCGCGTACACCGCGGCTGACTGGACCAGGGGACACAAGTCCGAGGACGGAGACGGAAAGCTGATCTTCAGTTCCGTCATGAAATACCTTTCCAAAAAGTGATAATCAGGAGGGGTCACCCCCTCCAACATTATTGATCGTGGTTCAAGGTCAGAGGCTGACCTTTATGTCGATGCGACTATCGGTGTTGAGGCTCAGGGTTCTTCTCAGGTGATAGTGGCATATGACCTCGATGATGTCCACGTAATGGGATCTGGCGGGGACGACGATGGCGCATTCGATGTTCCTTATCTTGGACTTGTACGCTATCACGTCTCCGAAGCTTCTGCCCCCATAGGTGAATCCTTCTATGGGTATTCCGGACGTGCTCTTGATGACATCAAGCTTTCCCACATCCTCCTTGTCGATCTGGATGTTCAAGGTACCGGGATAGGGCCTGAATCCGAGTTTTGCCTCGAACTGGTTCCTGTACCCCTCCTGATCGATGTAATACTGTCCCTCACCCATTCCATCCTTGATGGCACCGTGAAGGGTTATGTGGTCGGTGAGTTCGAAGATCCTGCGGTATTCGTTGTATTCCTTCTTGAGTTCATCGACGCCTGATGCGGTGAGCTTGATCCTCTGCTTCCTGGCGCCGAGGTCACGGATGATCAGTCCCTGCTCAAGCAGTTCGAGAATCCTCTTGGAGGCGGACTGCTGGCTCATCTCAAGTGCATCACCGAGTTCCCTGGAGGACACGGCGATGTAGTCATCGATTCCTCCGAGAAGGGCTATCTTCCTCAATGCGAAGGTGTATTTTTCATCCACATTGCAACATGGTGCACTTGCGATTTATACTTACGGATAATTTGGTAAGTGGTGTAAAAAATGGTTCTTCACGGATTAAGGTAGAAACGTAATCGGGGAAGTGTTGCTGAACTTT
>JAKSHU010000153.1 GCA_024399175.1 archaeon | reverse complement strand
CGAGCTCTGCCACAAGGCTCTCCGCTGCAGGCACGAGAGGCTCAAGGGAACCCCCTCCGACGTGGCACCCATCCTCTGGCAGCACGGAGCGCTGGCACGTCTCAAGCCCGGAGAGACCATCGACGAGCTCCTCTACGGAGGATACTCCACCCTCTCCCTCGGATACGCGGGACTCTGGGAATGCGTCTACGAGGTCATCGGCAGGAAGCTCACCGAGCCCGAGGGAGAGAGGTTCGGACTTGACATCATGGAGCACCTGAACGACGCCTACAAGGTCTGGAGGAACGAGGAGAACATCCACTACTCCCTCTACGGAACCCCTCTCGAATCGACCACCTACAAGTTCGCCAAGACCCTGCAGAAGAGGTTCGGAAAGATCAAGGGCGTCACCGACAAGAACTACATCACAAACTCCTACCACGTCCACGTCACCGAGAACATCGACGCCTTCGACAAGCTCAGGCTCGAGGCGAGGTTCCAGGCACTCTCCCCCGGAGGCGCCATCTCCTACGTGGAGGTCCCCAACATGCAGTCCAACATCCCCGCGGTCATCAAGGTGATGCAGTACATCTACGACACCATCCTGTACGCGGAGCTCAACACCAAGTCCGACTACTGCCAGGTCTGCGGCTTCGACGGCGAGATCAACGTGGTCGAGGACGAGAACAAGCTCATCTGGAAGTGCCCCAACTGCGGATGCACCGACCAGAGCAAGATGAACATCGCGAGGCGCACCTGCGGCTACATAGGGACCCAGTACTGGAACCAGGGCAGGACCCAAGAGATCAAGGAGAGAGTCCTCCACCTATGATGCATTACGGTGCCATCAAGCGCAACGACATCGCCAACGGCATCGGCATCCGGACCTCCCTCTTCGTGTCCGGATGCACACATCAGTGCCCCGGCTGCTTCCAGCCCCAGACCTGGGACTTCGAGTACGGGGAGGTCTACACCGAAGAGACCGAGCAGAGGATAATCGACCTGATGAGGCCCGACTACAACGAGGGGCTCACCATCCTAGGCGGGGAGCCGATGGAACCGGAGAACCAGCGTGAGATCGTGAAGCTCATCAGGAGGGTCAGGAGCGAGCTGCCTGGGAAGACCATCTGGATCTACTCGGGATACACCTGGGCCGAACTGACCCGCGAGAGCCGCGCGAGGTGCGAGGTCACCGACGAGATCCTCTCCATGACCGACGTCCTGGTGGACGGGGAATTCATGGAATCCAAGAAGGACATCACACTCAGGTTCCGCGGAAGCTCGAACCAGAACATAATCGACGTGCAGAGCTCCCTCAGTAACAACAAACAGATGGTTCTGTGGAGGGGATGACTCCCCGCCCTCAACGAACCTTTATAAATAATACTTGTATTAGGAATCTCAACAATCGGACCTTTTCCGTGCGTTCTTTTCGGTCTAAATTGAACGAAGGTATAATCATGAGTGCATCTAACGCTGAATCCGAAAATATCCTCAAAACCGGTACCACCACCCTCGGAATGAAAATCAAGGACGGAGTCATCCTTGCAACCGACCAGAGGGCAACCATGGGTCACCTCATCGCCAACAGCAACGTTCAGAAGCTCTTCCCCATCGCCGACAACATCGGAATGACCATCGCGGGAGGAGTCGGAGACGCACAGCTCATGGTCAGGTACATGAAGAGCCAGATCGCGATCTACACCATGCAGAAGGGCACCCAGATGTGCGTCGAGACCGCGGCCACCCTCATGGGTTCCGTCATCCGCAACGGATTCTACGTCGCACCCCTTGTCGGAGGATATGACAAGAAGGGAGGACACATCTTCAGCGTCGACATGGCAGGAGGAGTCATCGAGGACAACTACTCCTCTTCCGGATCCGGATCCATCACCGCATACGGTGTGCTCGAGAACCTTTACAAGCCCGACCTCTCCAAGGACGAGGGAATCAACGTCGCAATCTCCGCACTCAACGCCGCCAGGCGCAGGGACGTCTACTCCGGTGACGGAATGCTCGTGATGTACATCGGTCCCGACGGATACGAGTGGATCGACAACGCCGAGATCAGGAAGAGGCTCGAGAACCTGGGATTCAAATACCCCAACTGAGCACGATCACACAAACCATTTACGGGGGGAGACCCCCATCTTTTTAAACAACTGAGAAGCAGATAACATGAACCCAGACAGACTATTCGACAGCCTGAGAGGACAGGTCATGGGACTCGTCCCCTCCAGCATGGACGTCGTGAAGATCGAATTCGAAGCATCGCTGATCGTCATCTACGTGAGGAACTATGATGACTTCTCCGCAGACCTCAACCTCCCCCGCACCATCGCGATGACCGTGAGGAGAAGGGTCGACATCAGGCCCGACCCCCCCACCCTCGAGGAGAAGGACTCGGTCGAGAAGAAGATCCGCAAGCTCATCCCCGAATCCGCCAACATCTCCGACATCTACTTCCAGGAGGACACCGGAGAGGCCATCGTGGAGGCCATCAACCCCAACGAGGTCGTCGGCAACGAGGGAGAGCTCCTCGCCGCCCTCAAGAAGGAATCCGGCTGGAACGTCAAGGTCATCCGTTCTCCCCCCATCCCCTCCAAGACCATCTCCGACGTCAGAGGATACATCAGGCACGAGTCCGACGAGAGGAGCAAGATGCTCAAGAACGTCGCCAGGAAGCTCGTCAGGCCCGTCGTCGAGGGAGAACAGTGGGTCAGGGTCACCACCATGGGTGGATTCAGACAGGTCGGAAGGTCTGCTTCCCTTCTCACCACCAGGAACTCCAAGATCCTGATCGACTGTGGTCTGGACCCCGGTTCCGATGCGACCCCCTACTTCGCCATCCCCGAGGCCAACCCCCTCGCCGACATCGATGCGGTCGTCATCACCCACGCCCACCTCGACCACTGCGGAACCCTTCCCGCCCTCTTCAAGTACGGATACGAGGGTCCCGTCTACTGCACCGCACCCACCAGGGACCTCATGGCACTCCTCCAGCTCGACAACATCAAGCTCGCCTTCGGAGAGGCCAAGAAGAACCTCTATGCGGAGAAGGATGTCAAGAAGGAGATCCTCCACACCATCCCCCTGAAGTACAACGAGACCACCGACATCACCCCCGACGTGAGGCTCACCTTCCACAACGCGGGACACATCCTCGGATCGGCCATCGCCCACTTCCACATCGGAGAGGGACTGCACAACATCGCGTTCACCGGGGACACCAAGTTCGAGAAGACCTGGCTCTTCAACCCCGCGGTCAACAAGTTCCCCAGGATCGAGACCCTCGTCATCGAGTCCACCTACGGAGGACACAACGACTTCCAGCCCACCCGTAAGGACGCTTCCGAGCAGCTCGGAGAGTACATCAAGGAGGCCTCCTCCCACGGAGGAAAGATCCTCATCCCCGTCTTCGCTGTCGGACGTTCCCAGGAGGTCATGCTCGTCATCGAGGAGCTCATCAGGTCCGGTGCCATCCCCGAGATGCCCGTCTACCTCGACGGTATGATCTGGGAGGCCACCGCAGTCCACACCGCGTACCCCGAGTACCTCAACAGCACCCTGAGGACCGAGATCTTCCAGAAGAACAACAACC
>JAKSHU010000152.1 GCA_024399175.1 archaeon | reverse complement strand
CCTCTTCACGTTGGCGACGATGGTCTTCTCGATCTCCTCGATGAGGAGGTCGATGTTGACACCGCGGTTGGCGGACACAGGGATGATGGGAGCGTTCTCGGCAACGGTGCCTTTGACGAACTCCTTGATTTCCTTGTAGTTCTGCATCGCCTGTTCGCGGGTGACGATATCGATCTTGTTCTGAACGATGACAATCTTCTCGATACCGATGATCGAGAGTGCCATCAGATGTTCCTTAGTCTGGGGCTGGGGGCAGCGCTCGTTGGCTGCGACCAGCAGGATTGCACCGTCCATGAGGGCGGCACCCGAGAGCATGGTTGCCATAAGGGTCTCATGCCCGGGTGCGTCCACAAAGGACACTGCTCTCAGGAATTCGGTCTCCGCCCCGCACTTGGGACATTTCTTGGTCGTGCAGAAGGCGGAGGATCCCTCACAGTTAGGACACTTGTAGAAGGCTACATCAGCGTACCCGAGTCTGATAGAGATTCCTCTCTTGATTTCCTCGGAGTGACGATCGGTCCATGCGCCAGAGAGAGCCTTGGTTAAGGTGGTCTTTCCGTGGTCGACATGACCGATCATTCCGATGTTGATCTCGGGCTGCTTCTGTAACTTCATTCCGTCTTCTCCTCACCGTTGAGGCACTCCTCAATGGATTTGGGACCGTACTCGGTGATGGCCATGTTGACCTGTACGATCTCGGAGGAGATTGCGGATCCGCGTGCTGCGACCCTCTTCCTCTCTCCCTTGTAGACCTCGTGGAATCCGAGACCGTCTGCAAGGAGAAGGGCGACCCTCTTCTTTCCGGGAAGGTCCTTCCTCATGGGGGTTCCGTTCTTGTCGGATCCACCAGTGATCTTGAGCTTGTATCCGGGAAGTCCTACGAAAATTCCGTCAACGATCTCCCCGATGTTCTTTCCATCCAGGGAGTTCGCGTGGTGACCAGACACGGCAACATTGTAGGATTTGCCGGTCTTCACATCGTTTACAACAGCTTTGAATTCTATTGCCATTTGAACACCTGTGGTTGCGGCTATTAATAAATCCCTTTTAAAGGTATCGCGAAGAGACGCTGCTCGGAATAAAAGAAGAGGGGCGATGCCCCTCGTGAGAATCAAAGGTTTTTGCGAGGCTCGAAGAGTTCCGCCTCGACCATCGCACAGAGAGCGTGGTAGATCGGAAGGTGGAGCTCCTGGATCTTGAAGGTCTCGGTCTCGGGGACTATGATGCATACATCCGCGAGCTCCCTGCACCTTCCACCGGTGTTTCCGGTGAGTGCGATGGACCTGACTCCGATGGCCTTCGAGACCATCAGCGCGTTGACGATGTTCTTGGAGTTGCCCGAGGTGGTTATCCCGAGGAAGACGTCCCCCGCATGTCCCAGCGCGTTCACGAGCTGTGCGAATGACGCCCCCCAGTTGACATCATTGGCGAATGCCGAATTGGAGGCGTTCATCGTGGGGAGAGGTACTGCGGCCAGACCGCCCTCGAGGGACTCGGCCAGAGCCTCTCCCTCGGATCCGTAGAGCTCTGCGAGCCTGGATTCGAGAACAGGCTTGATGGCGCGTTTGAACATGAACGACTTGGTCAGTTCTCCGGAGATGTGGTCGCTGTCGGCGGCACTTCCGCCGTTGCCCGCGACTAAGAGGGTTCTCTCCGACTTATAGGCCTCCAGAAGCACATCATAGGCCTTCTGGATGTCCGCCCTGCATATGGAGAGTCTGGGATATCTCTCGATGAGCTCGTCGAGGATCGATTCCGCACTGCGGGTCTTGACGACGTCCATCCTATCCCTCACATTCCCCAGAAGGGCTCGGACTTGCGTTTGATGGCAACGGTGTCGGACATGGCGAGCTTCTCATCCTCGGTGAGGTCGAGCTTGGACACGACCTTGTATCCGCTCTCGATCATGTCGACGTAGAGGACATCGTTCTCGTTGATCTGCCTTCCGACGGTCACACCGTCGATGGCGACGGAGACCTCGTCACCCTGCACACCCTCCTTGAGAATGTTTCCGTCATCATCACGGACGGACTTGATAGTACCGCAGTCCTTGCCCTGCAGGTCGATGAGGTTCTCTCCGACCCTGATCCTTCCTGCAAGGACCCTGACTCCGACGACCGCGGGCTTGTTGACCCTGAAGATGTGGTCGGGGAGGATGGTGATCTTGGCAGGGAAGGCGAACTCCGCCCTCTTGTCAGACTCGGTCTGCTTGGTGGACTCGTCAAGCCAGAGCTTGTAATCGTCGATGAGTGCGTAGACGATGTTGTTGGTGAGCACCTTGATGCTGTGGGTGGCGATCTCGGCCTCCGCATCCTTGGAGATGTTGACGTTGAATCCGAGAATGACGTGGTGGGTGTCGTTGCCGTAGGAGGATTCGAGGATGTCCCTGCGGGTGATGTCTCCCAATCCGCATTTCCCGATGGAGAATCCAACGAGCATGGCATCGAAGGCGAGAGCCTCCAGTGATCCGATTGCATCGGCCTTGATGGTGATTCCCTTGTCCTCGGTCTCGATCTTGATGGAGGTCTCCTCGGAGATTTCCTTGATCGCGGGATCCTTGGGGTTCTTGACGACACGGATGGGGGCACCCGCGATGACTCCAGTGGCGTCCTGACAGGCGATCTTGACTCCTGCCGCGGCGTGGAGCTCCTTGACATTGTCGAAGCGGTCACGGGGATCGCGGATCTCGTCGAGAGGCTTGGGTTTCAGGATGGCCTTGATCCTGGTGACGAGGGGTGCGCCGTTGGTACCGATGGCGACGGTGGCGCCAGTCTTGAGGGTACCGGAATAGAGGATCATGTCCATGGTCTGACCGAGTCCCTTGACCTCCTTGACCTCGAGGATGGTTCCCTTTCCGGGGCCCTCCTCCTTCTCGAGACGGGACTCGAGGAAGCGCTGTGCCAGACCGATGAGCATGAGCATGAGGTCCGGAACCCCCTCACCGTTCTTCGCACTGATGGGGATGAGTGCCACGGCCTTGGTGAAGTCGTCGATGCGGTCATAACGGTCAGCATAGACGCCCTGTGCCGAAAGCTGGGAGATGATGTTGTACATGTGGGTCTCGAAAGCCTGACGGGTGTGCTCCATCTGGGTCCTCTCGGAGAGAACGAATGCACGGTTCTCCTCGGTCTGCCATCCGTCGACGGTGTCGATCTTGTTGAGTGCAATGACGAAGGGAGTCTTGTACTGTCTGAGAATGTGGATAGACTCGATGGTCTGGGGCATGAGTCCCTCCCTGATGTCGATCACGAGGACCGCGAGATCTGCCAGAGAACCTCCTCTTGCACGAAGGGAGGTGAACGCCTGGTGACCGGGAGTGTCAATGAACAGAAGCCCAGGTACGGAGAACTTCTTGTTGCCGATGATGGGTCCGCACATCTCATAGATGCGCTCGCTGGCGACCTCGGCTGCGCCGAGCAGCAGGGTAAGGGCCCCGGCCTCCCTGCCCCCCCCGGCTGTACCCCAGATCCGCTCGAGGAGCTTGGGTTCACCCGGATCGACACGCCCGCGACCACAGCCCGCTCCGCCGTCTCCGGGTGATAGGTGTCCACGGAGAGGCTGACGCCGGCTGCCGGGGACACTCCCTTGAGGACGGGTTCGAGGCTGGACCATTCCTCCTCCCAGGTGA
>JAKSHU010000151.1 GCA_024399175.1 archaeon | reverse complement strand
TCACCCCATGTCCAACACATCTGTTCAAAGTTTTGCTATTACTCTGAACTCACAAAGGAAGCACCGCGAATCATCGGAAAAGGTATAAATCGAAAGCACAGGGTCGGGTGACCCATGTTCATACCGACTACGGCGGAGGAGGTCAGGGAGAGAGGCTGGTCGGCCCTCGATATCATCCTCGTCTCAGGAGACACCTACATCGACTCCTCCTACAACGGATCCGCCGTCATCGGACATTATCTGATCGACAAAGGATTCCGCGTCGGTATCATCTGCCAGCCCGACCTTAAATCGGACAGGGACATCATGAGGCTCGGTTCCCCCGAGCTGTTCTGGTCCGTGTCCGCAGGCTGCGTTGACTCCATGGTGGCCAACTACACCCCCACAAACAAGTTCCGCAAGGACGACGACTTCACCCCCGGAGGGATGAACGACAGGCGTCCCGACAGGGCCTGCATCGCCTACTCCAACCTCATCAAGAGGTTCTCCAAGGGGGTGCCGATCGTCCTCGGAGGCATCGAGGCCAGTCTCAGGAGGGTCGTCCATTACGACGCCTGGTCAAACTCCCTCCGCAGGTCGATCCTGTTCGATGCGAAGGCAGACATCATCACATACGGCATGGCGGAACTTGCGAATCTGGAGCTCGCGCAGTGCATACGCGACGGTCGCGACTGGCACGATGTCAGGGGAATCTCATACATCGCCAAGGAGGCACGCGAGGGCTACATCGAGATGCCTTCCTACGAGGACTGCGTCCTCGACACCAAGAGGTTCTCGTACGCCTTCCGCAGATTCTACGAGAACTGCGACCCGATCACCGCCAAAGGACTCTGCCAGAGACACGGGGACAGATGTCTGGTGCAGAACCCTCCCCAGCGCCACCTGACCCCCGAGGAGCTCGATGGAGTCTACTCTCTCGACTACGAGAACGTCGTCCACCCCTACTACGCGAAGGATGGCGTGGTCAAGGCCATGGACACCATCAAGAACTCCATAACCTCCCACAGGGGATGCTACGGCGAATGTTCCTTCTGCGCCATCGCCGTCCACCAGGGAAGGACTGTCATCTCACGCACGGAGGACTCCATCGTCGCCGAGGCGGAGAGGATCGCCTCCAGGCCCACCTTCAACGGCTACATCTACGATGTCGGAGGACCCACGGCCAACATGTACGGCATCGACTGCAGGAAGAAGATGGAGAGCGGGGCCTGCACGGACAGGAAGTGCCTCTTCCCCCGGCCCTGTCCCTCGCTGAAGATCGACCACGCGAGGCAGATGGCACTGCTCGACCGCATCAAGGCCATCCCGGGAGTCAAGAAGGTGTTCGTCACCTCCGGCATCAGGTACGACATGATCGTCTTCGACAGACGCAACGGGGAGGGTTACGTCGACCTGCTCGTCAAGGACCACGTGTCCGGACAACTGAAGATCGCCCCCGAGCACGTCGTCGACGAGGTCCTGAACCTCATGGGCAAGCCCGGACCCAACGTCCTCCTGGACTTCAAGGACATGTTCGACGAGTCCAACAGGAGGCAGGGCAAGAAGCAGTTCCTGACATACTACTTCATCGCGGCCCATCCCGGATGCGGCAACAGGAGCATGGAGGAGCTCGGACGGTTCGCGCACACCGAACTGCGCACCAATCCCGAGCAGGTGCAGATCTTCACCCCCACGCCCTCCACCGTCTCCACCCTGATGTACTACACCCGCAGGGACTACCACGACAACTTCAACGTCTGGTCCGAGCACGTTCCCCAGCTCAAGCAGAAGCAGAAGGACCTTGTGAACAAGGGGCGCAGATGAACACCTCCGACCCACGCCTGCTATCCATTGCCTCTGACCTCGCACAGAGACGCGGTTATTCGGTCACAAAGGCCTGCTTCGTGGGACAGAAGGACTTCACCTTCAAATGGAAGATCGGTCCGAGGACCCTCGAGCTTTCGATTTCCGATTATCTGCAGGATGCACCCGACCAGGTCATAGAGGACTTCGTGGCAGGATGCATGACCTACATCTTCAAGGAACCGCACCATTTCGGAGAGTCGTTCATCAGCCACATGACCTCCGACAGATTCATACTGGAGAAGCGTCCCATCTTCCTCAGACGCACCCGCAGGCTGACGGGATCAGATGTCGGGGAGCATAGGGCGATATTCGACTCCGTGCAGAGACTGCTCGACAGCGGACTTCTCAAGGAATCCGACATCGAGAACACGCTCTTCTCCTGGTCCACCGGAGACAATCTGACACGTCTCGGATACTGCTCGCAGCTCTTCCGTGTGGTGATGATCTCATCCGTATTCGACGATCCCGAGGTCCCCGAGCGCCTGCTCGACTACGTCGTCTACCACGAGTGTCTCCATCTGCGTCAGGGATACAGGCCGTTCAACCACAATCCCCACGATTCGGCCTTCCACAAGGAGGAGAGGATGTTCCCCGACCAGCCCGCGGTGGAGAAGGAGCTGCGTGAGATGCTCCAAAGAATACGTCGCAGGAAGAAACGCAATTAATTAAGCTTAATACTTTATCGACTTATTTTGTCGCGTTCCTCCGAAATCAATATTTCTGACAACTTGAAACCTGTCATCGCGGGACCCCTATCAGCATTCTTGAGAGAGGGATTCCAGTTGTTCTTGAGAATCATTATTAGCTGGAAATCACTGCCTCGTCAGATAACATGACTGATGGACGCCCAAGACTCGTGATGGAGGCACTCGGACTCAGCCGCGTGACCATAGTAGACGGAAAGGTGGTCGAGGTCACCGCACCCCGCCTGAAATACTGTCCCCTCTTCAACAAGCTGAGAAAGATCGAGGAGATCGACGAGGCCATCGTGCGCGAGAACATCGAGTTCCGCATCCGCGAGTTCGGACTGGGAACCGAGAACCGTGTCGTCCGTGCACCCGACTACGTCACCTTCGGAGTCTCCGAGATCCTCAGCACCGCCATCGAGGCCGGGGACATAGAAGCCGCCGTCATCGTCGCAGACGGATGCGGAACCGCCGTGGTGAAGGAGCCTGCAGTCGTTCAGGGACTCTGCGGAAGGATCTCCGGCATCATCGAGACCACACCTCTGCAGGTCGTCCTGGACGCCGTCGGAAGGGACTGCGTCATCGATCCCGAGACCACACCCATCGACCAGGTCAAGGGAGCCGAGAAGGCCATGGCCATGGGTCTGAAGAGATTCGCCGTGACAGTCAACTGCCCCGAGCAGGCCAGGATCATCAGGGAGATGTGCGGCGACAGGGTCGTCCTCGTCGCGGTGCACACCAGCAGCATCTCCGAGGATGCCGCGAGGAGGTTCTTCGAGTACTGCGACTTCATCACCGCCTGCGCATCCAAGCCTCTCAGGGACATCGCTTTCTCCCGTGACGACATCGTGGTCGCCGGCAACAAGGTCCAGATCTTCGCCGTCACCGACATCGGAAAGAAGCTCGTCGTGGACAAGCTCCATTCGATCGGAAAGGAGCCCTGGGACGGAAAGACTCCCACCGTCGATCCCCAGCCCTGGCTCTGATCAAATATGGTTCCAGTCCCCGAACATCTCGGGCCGGAACCGGATCTTTTCAAACCCATCATCAGAGGATTCAGCTGAATCCTCTTTTCCGCCTCTTTCGAATCTGATACGGGTGGGTCTTTGTTTGAGCTTCATAGGACAACC
>JAKSHU010000150.1 GCA_024399175.1 archaeon | reverse complement strand
CCTTGGAGTAGATGACCTTCTTGTTCTCCTTGGGGAAGGGGGACGGATAGGTCCTGGGGACGGAGTTCATGGGAAGACCCAGCACCTTCGCATAGTTGTCGAGGGGCTGCAGGGTTCCGGACATGTGGACGGCCCCCTTGAGGGAGTTCATGAACTTGGCGATGTCCACCGGATCGATGCAGGACGCGGTGAGCATCTCCCCGTCCTCGTTGACTTTGACGGCCTTGACGTACCTGTCGGCGGGAGACTTGACCCACCTCTTGAGGAGCTCCGCGAACTCCAGGAGGGGCGATGCGGGGGCCTCGGTGTCGGCGATGGCCTCCTCCCTCTTCTCACCGAGCTCGAGGAGCCTTTCGACCATTATGGAGAGCCTCTCGGTGCCCACGCCGAGAAGGGCGCAGACCGCCTGCTCGAAGGCACCGGGCTCCAGGAGAGCCTCCTTCTTGTTGAATCCGAGGTTCTTGGCACCGAGGTTCCTCATGGCGTTCCTGCAGCACTTGACGAAGTCGCCGATGGTGACGCCGTCGTCCACATAGGCGCTGCTGAACGCCATGCACTCGTCGTGGGCGGAGCCGACAAGCCTCATGTTGATGGTGAAGCTCTCCTGCTCCCTGACTGCGTCCATCAGGTTGTGGGCCTCGTCCACGATGAGGACGATGTTCTCGGGCTCCACTCCGAGGGACGAGAGGAAGTTGTCGCGGATGTCTGGGTCTATGATGTGGATGTAGGGGGCGACGATGACGTCGAAGTCCTCCATCATGGCCTTCTTCAGCTCGTAGGGACAGACCTTCAGGTTCCTGCAGTAGACATCGATCTCGTCGGACTTGGGGAAGTTCTTCTTGCAGAATCCCTCGACCATGTCCCTCATCTGGGTGATGTTGTCGTAGTAGGGACATCCGCCGGAGTGTCCCTGGATGCTCTTCTGCTTCCTGTCGGAGCAGAGCATCGAGAGGGCGTTGGGCGAGAGGGAGTCGAAGTCCTCCCTGGCCTGGAGCAGGGGACAGGACTTGTTCCTTCCCGTGAGGGTGATTCCGGAGACGGGCTTGAGGGTCGAGATGGCCTTCAGCTCCTTCATGACCTGGTCGGACTGGGAGATGGTGCGGGTGATGTAGATGACCTTCTTGCCGGTGCGCTTGGCGTGCTCGAGGGATCCTGCGAGTGAGGTGATGGTCTTTCCGGTTCCGGTACCCGACTCGATGACGATGTGCTTTCCGGCGTCGAGGGCGTTGCGGATGTCGGAGATGATCTGGATCTGGGTCTCGCGGGGCTCGTACGGGAGGTACGGGGCCTGGGAGTTCTCGGTGCTGACGACCTTCGGGCCCTCGGCCTTGGAGACGGGCTTCCAGCTGGTGACGGATCCGTCGAGGGGCATCCTGCAGTTGGGGCACCTCTCGAGCCCGGGAAGGAGTAGGTTTCCGCACGAGTTGCAGAAGTGCGTCCTCAAAAGATCACCGTGACCATATTTTCCAGAATCGTCTTGCTCGCCACCGTAGAATCACCTTAACAGACACCCTATTCAGCCGTGGTATAAAACGAGGGCGTGGGGTAGATCCGACGCAATACCATTATTTCACTCTAGGGACACATTTTGTCTTCATCTGATTGATATATCCCCACAATTCTGTAAACCTCATGACCTACCAGAAATCTATCGGAACCACCACTGGTTCCCACCTGCAAGTCAGGAGAGCCGCTCTGGTGCTGCTGACACTGGTGCTCGCCTGCACCCTGTCCGCCATCGCGGCGAACTCCGACAACTCATCCGCCGAGATCGGCGGAGACTTCGGTGGCTGCAAATGGTCCTACGACATGGACACCGAGACCCTGACCGTGACCAAATCCCCCACCGGGGACGGTGCGATGATGGACCTGTACAGCTGGGACCTCCACCCCTGGTTCAACGACACCATCTCCCACATCGTCGTTAAGGAGGGTGTGACCCACATCGGAAACACCTCGTTCCAGGACCTTGATGATCTCAAGGACGTGAAGCTCCCCGAGTCCGTCACCAGCATCGGAAGAAGCGCATTCGCCGGATGCTACAACATCCAGTCCATCGCGTTCCCCTTCGCCCTCTCCGAGGTCGGAACCTACGCATTCCTCGGAACGACCTTCTACCAGGCCAACGGAATCGATGTCGTCGAGCCCACCGCATCCAACCTGGCCGGAAAGTCCTTCTCGATGGTTGATGGAAAGCTGTGCATGCAGCCCCAGCCCGGACCCGCTCCCGGCCCCACCCCCGTCAGCGAGGACATCACCGCCCCCGCACTCTGCGCAATGTTCGTGGCATTCATCGCCATCGGAATCATCTGCGCGGCCTGCCTGAGGAGATTCTGAAACCACAGACGACTGCCTCCGGGGCGACCTGATCCGATATAGATCCCGCCCGGAGGTGGTTGAACCCCGAGACCTACAGCATTTATGACTGGCCTCGGGGATCTACCATTTCTTCTTTTGTCCTGATTCTCTGAGAGTCCGTCAACTCCCACAAGGATCGGAGCTGTGCAAGTTCCAGACGTTCGACACCTTGTGCCATGTGCTGCTCTCATGATGTGCAGTATCCAAGCAGGACTTGATCGCATCTGTCGAAGGGGCACGCTCAGAGAATTTTCAGGACCCAGGACGAGATCCTGCATGGAACCAAGCAATCTCCCTGCGGATACTAGGTAGACTCCACACATCAGACAATGGAACCGAGAAGCCTGTCAAAAGATCGAGATGAGAATCCCGCCCGAGGGCGGTAAGGGGTTTGGGTGGAACCTCACCTGCGGTCACGAAGGAGTTCAGTATCGAGAACGACAATATAATCGTAATTAGCAAAATTATAATTATATTATGTCCTTAACTCTATCGATACGAATGGAGTTTATTGGACGCGAGGAGGAGCTGGAGATACTCGAGAGAGAATATGCCAGAAGGAGCAGTTTCACCGTCGTGTACGGACGTCGCAGGGTGGGGAAGACCACACTTGTCAGGAGATTCGCCGAAGGCAGGGAATCCCTGTATTTCCTCGCCACGGAGGAATCGGTCACCGAGAATCTGGCCAGATTCTCCCGGATGGTGTCGTCCGAACTGGGCTTCGAGGGGATCAGGTTCGCAAGATGGCACGACGCCCTGGAGGCCGTCACCCGCGGTGGGAAGAAGGTGATCATCATCGACGAGTTCCCCTACATCGCCTCCTCGGATCCATCCATACCCTCACAGTTCCAGGAGATCTGGGACAACACGCTGAAGGACAGGGAGGTTATGCTGATCCTGTGCGGATCGTTCAAGGGCATGATGGAGAGGTACGTCCTGAACCGCACGAGCCCTCTCTATGGAAGACGCACGGCGACGCTGAAGCTCAGACCCCTCGAGTTCAAGACCATCAGGAGAGCGTATCCCGACAGGGACGTGAGGGAGCTGCTGGAGGAGTATGCCTGCCACGGCGGAGTACCGAAGTATATGGAGATCCTCGAGGGAATGGACCTTAGGGAGGGGATCCTCAGGAACATCGCCAACCGCAACGGGGTTCTCTTCGAGGAGCCGCTCTTCCTCCTGAACGGCGAGACACGGAACCCAGTGTCATACATCTCCATCATGAACTGCATGGCCAAGGGAAATGTCCAGCTGAAGGACATCGCGGGCAGCATGGAGGTCCCGTCGAACACCCTCACCCCGTATCTCA
>JAKSHU010000015.1 GCA_024399175.1 archaeon | reverse complement strand
TTAGCGTTTTGCTCTACATGCATGGAGTGGGGCATGCCACTCCTGGCGATGACCTATGCCAGGGGGCCCTCAATCAAGGACTCCTTCGATCCCGTCGCCGTCGCCCACGCCGCCCGTGTCGGAGCAGAGATCGGTGCCGACATCGTCAAGTGCTCCTACACCGGGGACATCGACTCCTTCTCGAAGGTCGTCGACGGCTGCCCTGTTCCCGTCGTCATCGCAGGCGGACCCAAGATGGACTCCGACATGGACATCCTCAACATGGTCGCCGACTCCCTTGCCGCAGGAGGACACGGAGTCTCCATCGGAAGGAACGTCTTCCAGCACAAGGACGTGCCCGGAATCACCGCTGCGATCTCGGACATCTGCCTCCGCGGATTCACCGCGAAGGAGGCCTACGAGGCGCACTTCAAGTCCCAGTGAGTTCCACTCTCAAAACTGCTTACCACCGTCTGACAAGGCGGTGGGCTTCTCCATTATCTTGTTGTAACGATATCTTAATGGTGTTGATTCAGACTTCGTATCTGACAGTCTCCTAAGGGGCTATGACAAATCCGACTTATCCTCTCTATTCACCCATGCTTTCCCGGTTTCGAATAGGATGATCGCTTCAATCCCCATACAATGTGATTTGTGAGTATTCACATCTGCCCCTTGAATACCCACCTCTTGAATCTGGTGGCCTCTTCCAACTCTTATTAATAGTCCATAGTTGCTGACAGATCATGGTCGATGGATTAGACGTGTTCAGACGCATCCGGGAGAGTGGAAGGGTGGACCGCGAGGATCCTGACTTCCATCTTGTGCTCGAACGCTATGCATTCGCGAGGAACACCATTCCGCGTCTGAACTCCTGCATCGATGACGAATCCCGCAGGAAGGTCCTCGAGGAACTTCTCGGACATCCTCTTGACCCAAGTATCATCCTGTGCACCCCGTTCTACACCGACTGGGGCATGTTCATCAGCATCGGACGGAACACCTTCATCAACGGCAACTGCACCATGCTCGACCAGGGAGGAATCAACATCGGCGAGGATGTCCTCATCGGCCCCGGAGTTTCCATCATCACAGCCGGGCATCCTCTTGACCCATCTGAACGTCGCAACGGCTTCAACAGGCCCGTGGTCATAGAGGACAACGTGTGGATCGGTGCCAATTCCACCATATTGCCAGGAGTCACCATCGGTCGCAACTCGGTGGTCGCGGCCTGTTCTGTCGTGACCCGTGACGTTCCTCCGGACACGTTGGTGATGGGTCATCCTGCAAGAGTTCAGCGTAATCTCTGATTTCCATTCAGATTCGGTCACTTTCGGTGACCTCCCCCTCTGAACTTTATATACGCACATCAAAATCCTTCACCAACAGGTGTTCAGATGTACGCTCTGAAGTTGGACAAGATCTCACTCGACTGCATGTTCGAAGGCATCCTCTCGGGATTCGACATGCTTCTTCCCGACCGTCTCGACGGCAAGACCGCTCTTCTCGACGAGTCGGACGGCACCGTGCGGGGATTCGCCTATCTCAAGGGCGTCAGCTGCTCGATTCAGTCTCGGGAGGACTGTACCGGCACCATTTCGACACCGTAGTGCCACTCGACAGGCCCATCCCCGTGGGGATCAGTTCCGAATCCTCCTGCGAGATGATTCCGGACGGTCTGTTCTGAAGGCGCCAACTTATTATCGCACCTTCCGATTCTTCCTGCATGACAGACGCACCTGAGACCGTGCAGGAACCCAAGGTGGATCCCGAGCTCGAGAAGAAGATCGACGAGATCCGCAAGCTCGTCGAGAAGACCGACACCCCCGCAGCCCACGGGGCACTCGCCGAGATCCTCTACACCACCAACGAACCCGAGCACCAGAAGGAGTCCATCTCCCACTTCGAGATCGCCTCCAAGGCCGGAATCGTCGCCGCCACCGCATACCTCGGAGACGCATACTTCAACGGACGCGGAGTCGAGAAGGACGTCGCGAAGGGAATGGACCTCTTCATGGACGCCGCCATGGACGGGGACGTTGACGCTCTCTATTCCATCGGAGCCGCCTATCTCGAGGGACAGACCATCGCCCCCGACTACGAGAAGGCACTGGACTTCCTCGCCGAGGCCTCCAGCAAGGGATCGCCCCGTGCGGCCAACGCCCTCGGACTGATGTATCTCGGTGGATTCGGAACCGAGCAGAACATCGCCAAGGCGAAAAGGCTGTTCGAGAAGGCCCTCCAGAAGGGCAACGAGCACTCCAGGAAGAACCTGGAGCTCATCAAGAAGATGGGAAGGCGCTTCGACTTCCATCAGTTCATCCTTGATTCCTTCGCGGGCAAGGTCACCGAACAGTGAAACCACTCGGGGCATCGGCCCCCATTCTTCTCAAAGTCCGTTCTCGCGGAAGAAGGCCTGTATCGCGGCCCTGTATGAATCGAACTGCTCGGATGCGAGCACGTGCCCCGCGTGGGGGACTATGGAGACTCTGGAGCCCTTTATTGCCCTGTGGTACTCCAGAAGGCGCTCCATCCTTACCTCGTCGGAGTCGGCGCACATCAGCAGCACCGGGACATCGATCTCGGGAAGGACGTCAGTGACATCGAAGTCCTTCAGGGTGCCGTCGCAGCACATGTCGTTGGGTCCGTTGAGCACCCTGAAGACCTCCGGAGGCTCCATGCTAGCGGATCCGACGGCGATGGGGAGGTTCTCCTTCCTGTTGAAAAGGTATCTCGAGTTGTACCTCCCGAGGATGCGGATGAAGTCGTCCCCGAAGTCCCTGCGGGAGATCAGGACCCTCGTCCTGTCTGCCAGGCCGGGTTCCATCTCCTCGAGGTTGAGGTACATGTCCTCGGTCCACAGTTCGGTGGACAGGAAGGGCGATGGGAGGACCATGGCGGCGATGCTTCCGCATCCGTGGAGTCCGGCATAGGCCACGGAAAGTCCCGAGCCCCAGGAGGCACCGATCAGGATGACCTTCTCGAATCCCAGTGTTCTTATGAAGAGGTCCAGCTCGCGTGCATAGTCCTCGGCGGTCCAAGACGCGAGGTCGGCGATGGGATCGGATAGTCCGCAGCCCATCTGGTCATAGAGGTAGACGGGGTTGTGCAGATGCAGTCTTCTCGCCTTCACGGGATTGCTGTCCCCGCCCGGTCCCCCGTGGATGAAAATGACGGGGGTGGAGTCGAGGTGGGTGTTGTAGGTCCAGTAGGCGAGCCTGCCATTGGGAGTAGGTATGTGGAGGACCTCCTCGGCGTAGTTCTCGACGGTCTCCCTGCAGGAGCTGTCAATCCAGGACACGAGTGCCGCGACGAGGTCGTCGATGTGTTGCGCATCGCCGGAGACGGAGACATCCTTGAACGGAAACCGGTCATCCTCACGGAAGAGATGCGCCTGGTAATGCATCCCCCCGGTCTTCCTTTCGGTGCAGATGTTCAGACCGAACCCGTTGGCACAACCCTCGAAGACTCCGTCTCCGATGCTGGACATGAGGAAAATCCCTGCATCGCAGTCAAGGTCGAACTTATCCGGCGGAACGTGGTCGGTCTCCATGGTGGCGCATTATCGAATATCTTAATCTATGTGTCGCAATTAGCGACCCGTGCGTGTGAGGATTCCAGACCTTCTGTCTCTGCTCAGGGTGATGATGTCCCTGGTGCTTCTGTTCCTGGTCCCGTTGTCAGACGGATTCCTGTTCGTTTACACGCTTTGCTGCCTCACCGACGTCCTCGACGGACGCATCGCACGCTTCCAGGACGACCTGTCTCCCACCGGTCAGACCCTCGACAGCATCTGCGATGCCGTTCTCGCTGTCATCCTGCTCATCTGCATCATCCCCGGACTTCCCTGGGAGGACTGGATGATCCTGTGGATCGCCGGCATCGCGGCAATCAGACTCGTTGGACTCGGGGTGGGATCCGGCCGTCACGGAAGACCCGCCTTCGTCCACACGTATCTCAACAAGCTCTCGGGATTCCTCCTTTTCCTGACCCCGTTCCTGCTTCGCATCGTGGACCTGCCGACCCTCGTGGTCGTCGTCTGTTCCATCACGACCGTGTCCGCCATCGAGTATCTGTACATCAACTGCACCAGCAGCACCCTCGACCAGGACTGTCCCGGACTGTTCTTCAGGCACCATTAATATGGATGTAGCGATGACCACTTATGTTCGGACTGGGAAAGCCCAAGGGAGACGGCGCCAAGGAGTACTCCGAGGCCCTGAAGCTCATCGAGAGGAAGGAGCACAAGTCAGCGTTCAAGACGATGCTCAAGGCAGCCGAGGCGGGTCATTCCGAGGCCCAGTACGCCGTCGGAAACATGTATCACGACGCGCTCGGCATCACCCAGAACTTCTCCAAGGCGATCGAGTGGTGGAACAGGTCCTCCAACCAGGGAAACCACAAGGCCCAGTTCAACCTCGGACTCGCCTACCACCTCGGACAGGGCGTGAAAAGGAACGATGATTACGCCTTCAGCCTCATCAGCTCCGCCGCCGATGCGGGATACGTTCGTGCGATGTACACCGTGGGAAGCATGTACATGATGGGTCAGGGCGTCGTGAAGTCCGACTCCAAAGCCTTCTCCTGGTTCCTCAAGGCCGGTGACCAGGGAAACATCACCGCGCAGTACAACCTCGGCGTCTGCTACGAGGAGGGGACAGGTACCGAGGTGGACTATGCCCAGGCGATAAGATGGTACGAGCTCGCCGCCAAGAACGGATACTCCCCCGCGATGCTCGCCCTCGGAATAATGTACGGTGACGGAAAGGGCACCAGGAACAACGAGCGCGAGGCCATGAAGTGGCTGAAGAAGGCCGCGGAAGCTGGCGAATCCGAGGCCGAGGAGATCCTGAAGACCTATCAGGAGCTCAGGGACTGAATCCCCTCACTCCTCGGCGTAGTTGTTCTCGCCGAGATCCTCGGTGGAACCGGCGAGGCTGTAGGAGACCTGCTTGAGAAGATGTCTCTCCGCCTTCTGGATCTCTCCCCTCGCCATGTAGGCCTGGGCGATCTCTCCGTGGAGGGACGAGAGCAGCTCCTCGTCATCCAGTCCGCCGACGGACCTCAGGTCCTCCATCATCTCGATGGCGGCCTCGCGGTCCGCGAAGTACTCATCTTTTTTCTCCAGTCTCTCGTCCATGTCGCCCTTGGACACGTAGGCTAGCACAAGGTCCATCTCGTCGCTGATCACTCCTGCGTCGTAGAGCCCCTGTCCGAGGACGACGGCCTTAGAAAACGCCTCGTAGGCCTCCTGGTCCTCCTCGTTGGCCATGTGGGCCTGTCCGAGCAGGTTCAGGGTCTCGAGCAGATAGTTGCGGGAGACGTCGTCCGTCCTTTCCGAGACGATGGAGAGCACCTTCTCGACGAAGGGCATCGCGTCATCGGGATACTCGTTGTCAATCAGGTCGCCAGCACAGTCGAGACAGGTGTTGATGGTGGCCTTCTCGTCGAAATACCTGCTTCCGGGAACAAGCTGACCGAGCTTGGAAGCCGCCACGCGGTAGTCATCGGCCATGTCCTTCCCTGCGGAGTCGGTCTGGAGCTCTCCTCTGGCGGTGTACACCTTGACGAAGTAGCCGGCGTCGACGGTGTTGCCGGAGTTCTCGAGATCGGTGATGATGTCTATGGCATCATCGAAGTCGGATATGGCCGAGACGTTGGAACCCATCATGGAGAGGATGCATCCGCGGTTGATGTACGCGTCGAGAAGCTCCCTGACATTGTCCTCGCGTTCGAGTCTGTCGACCTTCTCGTTGTATTCCTCGAGAGCCTTCTCAAGATGGGCATCCGATGTGAGCATGCCAGAGCATCTCCGTCCACATTAAAATCCAATCGGTCGGGGGAACGTTTTTTGTAGAATGTCAAGGATTGGCACGCATGAAACAGCCCAGGGTACTCGCCATCCACGACATCTCTTGCGTAGGAAAATGCTCCTTGACAGTTGCACTTCCTCTGATCTCCGCCACCGGTCTCGAGGTTCCCTCGCTGCCCACCGCGGTCCTCTCCACCCACACCGGAGGATTCACCGGGTTCACATACCGCGACCTGACCTCCGACATGATCCCCATCCTCGAGCACTGGAAGTCGCTCGGACTCGCTTTCGAGGGAGTCTACACGGGATTCCTCGGCTCCTTCGAGCAGATCGACATCGTCTGCAGGATCATCGACGAGGTCGGTTCCGAGGGATGCGTCTTCGTCGACCCTGTGATGGCCGACAACGGAAAGCTTTACGGCATCTTCCCCGAGAACTTCCCACAGGGAATGAGGAGGCTCTGCTCCAAGGCAGATGTCATCCTGCCCAACATCACCGAGGCATGCCTGATGCTCGGAGAGGAGTACCGCGACGGGCCCTACACCAGGGAGTACATCGAGGGACTTCTCCACAGGCTCTCAGACATCGGTCCCCGCCGTGTCGTCCTCACCGGGGTTCACTTCGACGAGAAGGAGCTCGGAGCTGCCTGCTACGACGCGACCACCGGACAGGTCTCCTACGCGTTCGCCGAGAGGATCCCAGGATACTTCCATGGAACCGGAGACGTGTTCGCCTCCGTCGTCGTCGCGGCGGTCATGAACGGTCTCGGAGTCGACAGGGCCATCGAGATCGCCGTGGACTTCACGCAGAGGTCCATCAGACGCACCTACGAGGCCGGAACCGACGTCAGGTACGGTGTCAATTTCGAGGCGGGAATACCCAGGCTGCTTGAGCAGCTCGGGCTGAAGAAGGAGTGAGTCACTCCGTCACGATGCGGATCGTGCGGGGGACGGGGCCGAAGGTCGTGTGCACGCCGACGACGTACTCGCCGGGACTCGTGTACACCAGGACATGGCCGAGGCTCTCCACCACGATCCCGTCCTTATGGCCGAAGATGTGCACGTGTGCGGGGATCGAGGCCTTTCCGACCGTCACGCCGAGGCTCCTCACCCATTTTCCGTCGACGCGCCTCTCCTCGACACCGTCCTTCACGCGGAACTGCTGACGGTTGTCGGTCTCGGCACCGAGCTGGTCCTCCTCGTAGGAGGCCTCACGGGTGAACGTCCTGTCGGATGGACCCTGCTCCTCCCTGTTGACCGCCGGCACAAGCACGAAGGACACCATGGCGAACTCCCCCTCTATGCTGGGGAGACAGAATCTGACCGGTCTCACGTTCTCGTCCTCCGCCTTCATGGAGAGCATTGTCTTGACTGCCTTGGAGAGGGCGGTCTTCTCCTTTTCAGTGGTTCTCACGACGAGGTCCGGGAGCGGCATGCCACCGTATCACCGACCTGATTATATGTGACTTTGCCATCCGTGTGGTGATATCATGGCAGACCTCACCTGGATTCCCGACAGCCTCAGAAACCTCCTCCAGAGATCGGAGGCCCATTACCGCTCCATCGGCTTCAAGAGGACCGCCCACCACATGAAGGCGTCCCTGGAGTCCGCCACGAGCAGGGGAACTATCTCCGAGGACTTCTATCCCAGGTACGTCCAGCTTCTCAAGGATGATGTGAAGGAGTTCATGCACTCCTGGGAGATCGGCAGGAGGCTCTCCGAGCACTTCATCGACTCCATGATCTATTCCATCGACCGTATCGCCTCGATGCTCGAGGACCTCGACTCCCGTTCCAAGACCCCCACGTTCAACGGGTCCACCTCGCACCCCGAGGACGTCGAGGCCATCGAGGAGTACATCGACAGGAACGGTGGCATCTACGATCCGCTCACCCTCACCACGGACCCCTACGAGGCCCTGGACCTGATGGATCCCTTCTACGACCTCATCTACAACCACGTCTACGTCCCCGGCAGGGACTACCTCGTCTCCCAGCTCGACCTCGCGGTCGGTCACGAGAAGATGATGGTGCTCGCGGAGGAGATCCTGGCGGTCTCTATGGTCCTGCCCATGGACGGGGAGACCGTCTCCGACTTCAGGCACGCCTTCCAGGTCCCCGGTTACTTCACCGATGACGAGGCCTCCTGGGTGGTTGCCGACGACTGCGTCGTGCCCATCGAGGAGGTTGCAAGGTGGCCCCTCTTCATGTATTACAAGGTCCCCATCCTCACCGCCATGCTGCCCATCCACAACATCCGCTTCTTCTATCTCGTGCAGGACAGGATCGAGCAGCAGTCCTCGTACATCCAGAACCGGATGCGTTGAGGGAGGATCCCTCTGATTCCGGCCTCAGTTGAGGTCCTGCGCACCCTTGATGGGTATCAGGGAGCAGATCACTCCCACGGCGCACATCACGAGACACACTGTGAACGTGTAGTGGATCACATCGAGGAAGATGCCGTAGTTCTCGGGTGTGAGGTTGTCCGTGGACCCCATGATGATGGAGATCATCGACATCGCGAGGCTCATGGAGATCATCATTCCGGTCTGCCTGACGACCGAGAGCACACCGGAGGCCTCCCCCTTGAAATGAGGGGGCACGGAGCTCAGGATGAGGGAGTTGTTGGGGGCGGAGAAGGTCCCCAGTCCGAGTCCTATGATGGCCATCATGACCACGACGTAGGGAAGGGAGTAGTTCGTGTCGAGGAAGAGGTACATCGCGACTCCTGCGCCCGTGAGGGCCATTCCTACGGCGGGAAGTATCCTCTTGTCGGTCATCCTGTCGGAGAGTGCACCCATCTTCATCGTGAGCAGGATCTGCATCAGGGGCTGGACGAGCATCAGGGCACCCGCCTCGGTGGCGCTCATCTGTCCGATGCGCTGCAGATAGAGGGCGAGGAAGAACGTGATGCAGTAGGATGCGCCGTAGTTCATGAAAGCGGCCACGCAGGACCTTGTGAAGAGAAGGTTCCTGAACATCCTGGAGTTGAGGGCGGGCTGCTCGGAGTTCCTCAGGTAGTACCAGAGTGCGACGAGCAGGGCGGAACCGACGATGACGCACCAGGGTCCCCACTCCGTGGTGATGTTGACCATTCCCAGCATCAGGACGACTATCATCATTCCCCAGAGCACGGATCCCTTCCAGTCCATCATCGCCTCGGGCTCGATGAGTACCTCCTTCCTGAATCCGCTAACCAGGATGAACGAGAGGATCGAGAGACACAGGATGAAGATGAAGATGTACCTCCATCCCAGGGCATCGGTGATGATGCCTCCGATGGTCGGTCCCACGGAGAGGCCCAGATAGACGAATGTGGTGTTTATGCCTATGATCCTTCCGCGGTTCGCTATGGGGAACACGCAGGTGAGCATCGCGATGGAGGTGACCATCAGCATTCCGCTTCCGAATCCGATGACGAAGCGCATCAGGATCAGGAACTGGAAGTTCGGCGACAGGAATGTCAGGATGCAGGATACGATCAACGTCAACAGTCCGAGGAGGAACACCCGTCTCATCCCGTGGATGGAGGCGTACCTTGCCGCAGGCACCATGCAGCAGACAGATCCGAGGAGGAACATCGTGTTCACATATGCCTGACTGTGGGATCCCACATCGAAATCCGCCCCGATCGAAAGCAGTGACAGGTTCATCATCGTGCTCATGAGAGGCGTGATGATGGATGCCAGACAGGTGGCTATCAGCAGATATCTGCGGTCGGAATCGGTGTAGGTCTCACCCATGAGGGGTTCCAGTCCACCGGTTTATATGAATTCGTCGATGAAAAGGCGGGTTCCCGGGTCTCCCCGGGAGAAGTGGTTTACTGGGGGTAGAATCCGGAGGGGCCCTCGGCGATGGAGATCTCGATGGCCTTGACGTTCCTGTAGTGGTCGAGGGCCATCTTGTTGATCTCGCGTCCGTATCCGGACTTCTTGTATCCGCCGAATGCGATTCCGGAGGGGACGTTGGAGCAACTGTTGATCCAGACGCGTCCTGCCTGCATGGCCTTGGAGACCCTGACCGCCTTGTTGATGTCCTGGGTCCAGACGGCTCCTGCGAGTCCGTAGTCGGAGTCGTTCGCGATGGCGATGGCCTCCTCCTCGGTCTTGAACTTGATGAAGACGACGACGGGACCGAAGATCTCCTCGCGGGCGCAGGTCATGTCGTTGGTTCCCTCGATGATGGTAGGGGCGATGAAGCATCCCTTGCCCAGGTCTCCCTCGGTGAGCCTGACTCCGCCGCAGGCGATCCTGGCGCCCTCCTTCTTGGCACCCTCGATGTATCCGATGATCTTCTGTGCGGCCTTCTCGTCGATGACGGAGGCCATCTGGGTGGTCATCTCCCAGGGCATTCCGACGTTGACCCTGTTGAACTTGGCGACAGACCTCGCGAGGAAGTCGTCGTAGATGTCCTCCTGGACGAGTACACGGGAGCATGCTGCGCAGACCTCTCCCTGGTTGAAGAGGATTCCGAGGTGGACTCCGTCGACGGCCTTCTCGATGTTGCAGTCCTTGAAGAAGATTCCAGCGGACTTTCCTCCGAGCTCTAGGGTGGCGGGGATGAGTTTGTCGGCGGCGGCCTTGGCGACACTGTATCCGACCTCGGTGGAACCGGTGAAGGAGAGCTTCTTGATGTCGGGGTGGTCGAGGAGGTACTGTCCGGATTTTGAACCGGATCCGGTGATGAGGTTGAAGACTCCTGCGGGGAGGACATCCTTGATGAGGTCGGCGAGGACCAGGAAGGACAGGGAGGTCGCGGAGGAGGGCTCGAAGACGACGCAGTTTCCGGCGGCGAGGGCGGGTGCGAGCTTCCAGGCACCGATCATGAGGGAGAAGTTCCAGGGGACGATCTGTCCGACGACACCGAGAGGCTCGTGGATCATGACTGCCATGGTGTTGGCATCGACCTGGGTGGTGGTTCCCTCTTCCCCGCGGATGACACTGGCGTAGTACCTGAAGTGGTCCGCGGTCTGGGGGACGTCGATGAAGGTGGTCTCGCGGAGGGGGCTTCCCTTGTCGAGGGCCTCGATCATGGCGAGACGGGGAGCGTTCGCATCGATGATGTCGGCGATCCTGTTGAGGATGGCGGCCCTCTCTCCGGCGGTCTTGGCGGACCATGCGGGGAAGGCGGCCCAGGCTGCCTTGACGGCGGCGTCCACATCGGCCTCAGTGGCCTGTGCGCACTTTGCGAGGACCTCGCCGGTGGCGGGGCAGGTGGTGGCGAAGGTTGCTCCGTCCGATGCGGGGACCCACTGTCCTCCGATGAACAGTTTGTATTCGGAATCAAGCTTCATGATGTCGGCGATCTCGGCTTTCATTGTGCATGAATTTTTTTCATGGTATTAATATGGTGCAGGATTTGACGATGTCCAGATTCATGCGTTGATACATTTCTGCGTAGTTGGTTTAAATATCCAATGAGAATTACTAATGATGTTCAAGATTTCCGTCTACGGCAAGGGAGGAGTCGGAAAGTCCTCCGTGTCCTCCAACCTGTCATATCTTCTTTCAAAGTCCGGCAGACGGGTTCTGCACGTGGGCTGCGACCCCAAGCACGACTCCACGCGTCTCCTCACAGACGGGGTCGCACAGAAGACCTTCATGGAGGCCCTGCTCGACTCCTGCGAGGACGAGGTCATCCGGGAGGGCACCAACGGGATAGAGTGTGTGGAGTGCGGCGGAGCCGAGCCCGGCGTCGGCTGTGCAGGCAAGGGCATGATCTCGATGTTCAACTTCATCGAGCGCAACCCACCCCCGGGAACCGATGTACGTGTCTGCGACGTGCTAGGAGACGTCGTCTGCGGCGGTTTCTCGGTGCCCATGAGACGCAAGCAGGTGGACGGAATCCTTCTCGTGGTCTCGGAGGACTTCATGTCCATCTATGCCGCCAACAATATACTCCGTGGGATCAGGAACCTTAACGGGAGCAGATGCATAATCGGCATCGTGCTGAACAGCAGGCATCCCGAGGACCGTGTGCGCGTGGACGAGTTCTCACGTGCCACCGGTCTTCCGGTAGTGGGAGAGATCTCCCCCTCCGAACTCTTTTCGAAAGCGGAGGCGGCCGGACACACTGTCTGCGAGATCTTCCCGGATTCGGACACGTTCAAGGAGCTGTCCTGTCTGTCCGAACGTATCATCGATGTCATCGAGGGACGTGCGGAACTCCATCAGGCTAGACCACTGAACGAGAACGCGATGACGCAGATCGCCGCCAAGCAGAAGGTGACGGACCTCGAACCGCCCGAGGTACGAGTCAGGTGCCGCTTCGACACGGTCGACCGCGAACGCGGACTCGTCTACAAGGGAGTACAGGCGATGCCCGCCTGCACGTCCCATGGGGCGGTGGAGGTGCTTCTTTCCCTCACCGACGCGGCCATCGTGCTGCACGGTCCCCGCAACTGCGCACATCTGATGGAATACGCGTGGTTGAGACGCAGCCATCTGATGAGGAACAGCCACGGACGCACCCTTCCGGACAACCTGTTCTCCACAAGCATGGATTCCCGGACGGTGTTCACCGGCGACAGGGAGATGCTGGAGAGGAGGATACGCGAGGTCGCAGGAATGGGATTCAGGACGATTTTCGTCGTGCAGACCTGCACTCCCGAGACGATCGGCACCGATGTGGCAGGAGTTGTCTCGAGACTGGACATCCCCGACACAAGGATCATCCCAGTCGAACCCGACGAATACTTCCTCGGAAGCAAGTTCGGGGCCTTCGCCGGAGGTGTGAGGGCGATGTGCTCCCTGGTGGACAGAAATCTGCCCGTGGAGAAGGGAACCCTGACCATCCTCGCCTTCGAGCCCAATCAGATCTCCGACCTCGGCAACCAGTCCGTGGTCAGAGAGATCCTGGAGGTGTTCGGTCTCAGGCTCAGGACGATCTTCATGGACCGCCTGTCGGTCGAGGACGTGCGCACCGTATGCACATCGGAACATTTCATCCAGCTCGGCATCGGTCACTTTTCCGAGAGGATAACCTCCATCCTGCTTGGTGAGGGAAGGGAGGTCATGGTCCTGGAACCGCCGAACATGCTCATGGGCATAGAGGAGTGGGTGGAGGCACTGGGCAGGGCCACTGGGAAAACAGATGTTGCGGAGGCCTACATCGCCACGAAGAGGGCCCAGGTCGAGGAGTTCCTCGAACCCTACAGGGAGAGGTTCCGCGGTAGGAGGATCGCATTCTACAATAGGTCCGAGGCCTACATCGACCCATACATCGATCTTCTCCGGCATCTAGGTGCCGAGGTGGTGTGCCGCATGGCGTGGGCCAAGAAGTTCGAGGACAGCAGGGTCGTCCCGACCGCTTATCCCGACCTTCCCTCGCACAGGGATGTGGAGCTCTGTCATCTGGCGGAACGTTTCGACGAGATGCATCTGGACCTCGTCATCTCCGCGGATCCCCGCACCGGAAGGATGGACCGCCCCTGGACGACGATGATCGTCAGAAGGATGGGTGTCGACGGGATAATCGAGTTCGTCGAGAGGATTGACAACTGTTTCGGCCTCAGGCCGATTCAAAGATGGAAGGAGTTCGGACTATGAACACGGAGGCTGATGGATTCATGGGGGTCGTGATGGCTGCCCAGAGCGTGAAGGGACTGAAGGCCCTCATCAACGGGCCGGGAGGTTGTCGGTCGAGGGCGATGAATCTCCTGAGGGAGACGTTGATGGAATATCGCGGAGAGGATTCCGACTGCTGCGGATGCAGATACATGAGCAGGGTCTCGATGCTTCCCTGCACATATCTCAACGCGGACGACATAATCCTCGGTTCAGGAGCGAAGATCGCGGACGGGATCAGGGAGGTCGTCCGCAGCTCCAATGCAGATGTCGTCCTTATCGACACCCTCGGAGCGACCGTGCAGGTCGTGGACCGTGAGCAGGCCGTTCGTGACTCCGGACAGCAGTCCAGGGTCATCCTCGCCCACCAGGATCTCTCCGACCTATCGTTCGAGGAGGGATTTGACGACACGATAGTCCGCATTCTGGATTTCTACTGTGGTGGGAGCTCCGTCAAGGTCCCACGCAGGGTGAACATCCTCGGTTACACTCAGATGGATCGCGACTGGTTCCACGGCAGGCAGCAGATACTCGATCTTCTTCACATGATCGGTATCGAGGAGGTGTGTTTCATCGGCTGCGACTCATGCTCAGATGAGTTGAGGAAATCCGCTGGTGCCGAACTGAACATCCTGATCCATCCCGAGCTATGCATCGCCACCGCGGAATGGTACCTTTCCGAACACGGGGTCCCGTATCTGATACCCACCTGTGGTTCTCCTGTGGGGTATGAGGCGATACGCGGCTTCCTCCGCGAGGTTTCCGAAAGACTCGGATTGGATTGCACCGAGGCCCTGTCACTGGTCGACGATGAGGAGGGACGGGTCTGCAGGATAATCAAGAACCACGACAAGGTGGCCTGGACCGTCCGTGGAAGCTCGATGCATGCCGCAGGCTATGTCTCCGACATCCTGCCGATGACGCGTCTGCTGTATGACTATCTCAACATTGTTCCCCGCTCTGTGAGGATACTCGGGTCGAACAGGGTGCTGAACGACGGCAGGTTGGAATCGTTCCTCATCGAGATCGGTCATCCCGATGCGTTGCAGGATCCCCACGTTGGTCAGAGCACCCGCATCTACCTCTCCGACGGATATGATGCCGCCCGTTTCGCGGAATCCCATCGCGAGGTCGCCTGCGTTGATGTGATGCACCCCCACGTCGACAGGGTAACACTGTCCGACAGATGTCTCATCGGTCTGTCGGGCACGAGGAACCTCCTCGACGAGGTCCTGAACGGACTGGACAGGTTCACCTGCGGTCAGCCGACGGCGGCCGATTTCAGGTGAAGCATTATAATGCGAATCCCACATCCAGTGGCAATGGCAGCAGACATCCTTCGTTTCAACTTCGTCTTCGCAGAGAAGAGCCGCAACCTCCAGATAGCAGCCGAGAAGAACTCCGGCAAGCTCATCGTCCGTTGCTACGGTTTCTTCGGAATGGAGGACAGGATCCCTGATTACAGGTGGGATTTCATTATGGACGAGGGAGACTGGGACAAGCTGATGATGATCATCGAGGATGCCAACGCCACCAAGTGGGATGCCGCCTATGTCAACGAGTCCGAGGAGAACGCCGCCGAGTGGTCCCTCGAGATCCACGTCCTCGGAAAGCACACCCTCTCCGAGGGATACAACAGGTTCCCCAAGGAGTTCGAGTCCTTCAAGGAGGACCTCATCCGCTTCGCATCCATGAAACGCCGCCAGCTCCAGCCCGGGGACTTCGACTTCAGATATCTCGCGGTTGCGGAGCAGATCGGACTGACCTCCCCCATCGTCATGGTTGACAACATGGAGAAGACATTCACCGCCTACAACCTTCTCGACGGATACGAGAACGACGGCTCCTACTTCATGAAGGAGGGGGACTGGGAGTCCCTCGTGGACATCGTCCACAGGCACGACATCTTCTCCAGGTTCAACGGACTCCCCAAGGAGTGCCATCCCGAGAAGCAGACTCAGTGCAGCGTCTCAGTCGGATACCAGCCCGGACAGATCACACAGAGGTACACCGGACACATCCCCGACTGGTGGGACGCCTTCGCCAAGGAGATCTTCGCCAGGATCAGGGCGATGCACGCCGAGGGAAGGAAGTCCGCAGACCAGAACTTCGGCGCTCTGAACTGAGCCTTCGGCCCTTATCCATCACGTTACCGGTAGACGTCAGTCTCGAAAAAAATTGAAGGAATCAGGGGCCGTGGGATGGCCCCTGTGGTTTCAGTTTCCGATTATCTCGGTGCCATCGTAGCAGATGGTCGGCAGGTTGACGACTCCGCCCTGGGTGGAATCGTTTCCGATCATCCTGATGTTCTGGAGACAGTCATACATGTTTCCCATCAGGAGGGCGTTGTTGACCACTCCGACGACCTCTCCCTTGTGGATGACGTGTCCGCACCTGACGTTGAGTCCGAACCTTCCGGTAATTCCCTCCGCCTCGGGTGCGGCGAACTTCTCCACGAGGATGGCGTCATCGAGCTGCTCGATCATCTGGTCAAGGGAGTACTTTCCAGGCGAGACCCTCAGGTTAAGGGGCTTGATGGTGGGTGTCCTGGCGTAGACTCCCTGCTGCTCGGTGGAGGACCTCCTGAGTCCGTTTCCAGTGCTGTCCCCGCAGAAGGTGTCCCTGAGGAATCCCTTGAAGACTCCGTTCTCGATGATGGAACGTCTCTGGGTGGCCACTCCCTCGTCATCGAACCTTCCTGCAAGAGGAGCGGTTCCGGTGGGGTCGTCCACCACGTTTAGGATCTCGCTCGCGACGGGCTGGTCGACGGAGTTCTGCCAGTGGCTGCGTCCGTACTTCTGGTTCTCGCCGTCGATGGCGTCACCGACCACGGAGAAGAACATGTCAGCTCCCTCTCCGGGAGTGAGGACCATGGGGCACTTCAGATGTCCCTTGAACTCGGTGCAGGTCGCGGCGTTGTAGGCCTTCTCCGCGATGGACCTTCCAATCCTCTCGGGCTCGATGTCGAGGTGGGTGCTGCGGAACTCCTCGATTCCCTCACCGGGGTGGTCACGGACGCACATAGAGGTGAAGTGTCCGTAGAGGAGGGTGCTCTCGTGCTCGATGTCCACGCCGTTGCTGTTGAGGGTCCTCGACCTGGTGGTGGAGACGCGGATCTGTGCGCGGGGAATCCTGACCTCGGAACCGTTGCATTCCGCGCTCGCTCCGATGAGACGCTTGGCGAGGTCCCTGAGGACCTCGGGAGTGATTTCCTCGATCTTCCTGTCGAAGACGTCCGGCATCGCGATACGGGCCTGCTCGGGCTGGGCGAAGGGCTTGATGTCCTCGGTGACGGGGGAGAACCTCATCACGGTGTCGGCCATCCTGATGCACTCCTCCTCGGAATCCCTTCCGTTTAGGTTGAGGTAGGCCTTTCCCATCCTTCCATCCTTGTTCATGCGGAACATCATTCCGACGTCGTGCTTGGTCTCGATGTTGCTGATCTGCGAGTTGTCGATGTAGATCGTGTTGATGGTGGTGTCCGAGACGTACACCTCCGCCTGGTCGTAGTCCTTGAGGGCCTGCATCGCCCTGTCTCCGATATATCCGTTCATTGTCCACCTCCGACTATCATCCTTGCACGCATGTACGGTCCTCCGGACGACACGCGCACCCAGTCCTCGATTCCCTTTCCGCACATTCCTCCGTCGAGGATTACCTCGTCGGAGAACGCATCGACGGTGTTGAGGATGTCGATGGACTTACCGGTGAGGGTGAAGGACTTGACGACGTCCTGCACCTCCCCGTTCTTGATTATGTAACCCCTGAGGGCCTGTGCCTCGAAGCATCCTCCGACGGGGTCCTCCATTCCGCACTTCATCTTGTCGCAGAGGATTCCGTCCTTCGTGTCGGCGATGAGCTCGTCCTTGTCCCAGTCTCCGGGTCCGAAGTAGGTGTTGGTCATCCTCACCCAGTGCCTCTTTCCGAAGTTCTCCGCCCTTCCGTTTCCGGTGGGCTTAACGCCGAGCTGTGCTGCGGTCTCGAGGCTGTGCATGTATCCGTTGTACACGCCGTGGTCAATGATCTTGGTGCAGGAGGAGGGGGTACCCTCGTCATCGAAGGGGATCGAACCGTGGGCACCGGGAACGGTTCCGTTGTCGTACATGCAGACGATGTCGGATGCGACCTTCTGGCCACAGATGCCGGTCAGGAAGGAACGCTTCTTGGTGAGATCGTCACCCTCGGAGGCGTGTCCCATCGCCGCCTCTGCGAGAAGACCCGTGATCAGCGGCGCGG
>JAKSHU010000149.1 GCA_024399175.1 archaeon | reverse complement strand
CAGGGCACGGAGGTCAGGACGCCGGTGTTGGGGTTGGCGCTCCATACCATGGGAGCGACGGTTCCATCGTACTCATAGGGGACGGTGACCCTCACCCTGATGTCCCTGGAAGCAGGATCGGTGACCGATTTGCCGTCGATCTTCATGGTGACCGTATAGGAATCATCCCAGTTCACGTTCTTCAGGGAGGAGTTGATCCTGACGGAGGAGGTGGGTCCCTTGGATATGGAGAACTCGACGGTTCCGTCGGATATGCCGTTGAGGGTTCCGGACCTCAGTCCGAGTGCCGAGGCGAGGTCGCCGAGGTTCACGGAGATCCTTCCCCTGTGGAGTTCGACCGAGATGAAGGTATCATCGCCCAGGACGGAACCGAGTTTGGAGATCTCGGATCTGCCGAGGAGGACCGTCTTCCCGTCGGCGAATCCGGAGATGTCGGCCACAAGGTAGTCGCTGCCGTTGTGTTCGAGATACTGGATGTCGGAGGGTTCCAGTTCCACGGTGACCGTGGTCCTGGACTCGTCCGTGTAGATGTAGGTTCCGGCGACCTTCCTCGCGTAGAGGGTCGTGTCGCCGGCGAACATGAAGGAGGTTCCGACCTCCTGGGTCATCGAGGGATCCCTGTAGAACCTCAGGAGGTTCCCTCCGACGGAGGCCGTCATCATGTCCTCGGTAAGGAATCCTCCGTAGGATATGTCGTAGGTCAGGTCGGAGGAACCTTCGACGTGGACAGTGAGTGTGTAGGGATGTGCCTTGTAGGTGTACGCGGCGAAGACCACCTTGGAGGAGGTTATGCTCGAGAGGTCGGCGAGGAGCCCCTCGTCCATCTTGGTGCTCGAATAAAGGGCGACAGCCCAGCCTGCGAAGGTGTAGACCTTGTCGACGGTGGGGGATCTGAAGGGACCGGCAGGGATGTCGGTGAGGTCCTTACCGTAAGCTACCTCTCTGGTACAGACAACCTTTCCATCTTGATCCTTGAAGGTTATCGTGAACACGGTAGATTCAGGAACGAACATGGGGTAGACGACGGTATCAGACTCGATGGAGGACAGATCCGTAACATCGATACCGTTCACCGTCCAGCCAGCGAACCTGAATGTTTCGGATACGGTAGACTTCTTGGAAGGTATGATGTCACAGGAAGAGGACTTCGCATCTTCCACGGTATCCATAAAGAGGATGTTGCCGTTTCCGTCGGTGTAGGTGACTACGTGTCCGGAAGCGGGCGTCTCGATATAGGTTCCCTTGAACACAGTATCATTGTTCAGCAGTGCGGTGGTGTCCCCCCATCCTGCGAACAAGTAGCCTTCCCTTTCGGGAGCTTCCGGAATCTCTGGAACTGCCTGATTATAGCTTGATTGGACAGTGGATACGACCTTTCCATCGATCTCGAACGTGACCGTGAGATGTCTGGATTTCACTATGCCCTCTACGTAGGTCGGATCTGTGACATCCGGCAGGGTTGTGAGGACGTTCTGTTCCTCCCCCTCCCCGTCGGAGAAGTTCAACGAGACGATGTATACAAGGCCCACATACTTGTGCACGGCGGGATCGTAATATCCCAGGGTCCAGTTGTGGTAACTCCATTTGTCGTCCAGGTAGATGTACTGGGACCAGTAGATGTAGCTGTTCTCTCCGATCTTGGTGTCCCCTTCGATACCGAAGAAGGAGGTGATCCAGTACTGGAGGTCGTTTCCGTTGGAATCGGTGTTGATGAGGAATCCTGCCTCGAAACCGTTGGACTCCATTGCGTCCTTGACCACCTCCCCCATGTTACATCCGTGGCCCTTGATCCAGAACCCGTTGATCCTATCCTCGACAGTGAATGCTTCCTGGATCCTGGAGTCCGGATTATCATAGGCATAGTCAAACCTGATGAACACGTATCCGTCCGATTCCGGTTTGAAGTCGGGAGTAAGGTATTGATTGGTTCCGTTGATCCTCTCCTGACCCGACATGTGCAGACAGTAGGTGGTTCCGCTGATAACCTGGGAGTCGGATTTGGAGTCGAAAGCAACCGTCGCCCAGTTATGGTTACCTAACGGCATCCACTGATGGATATTCCAGTATTCCCCGCTAGCGGGAGTAACCCCGCCGACCGACTTGATGTTGCCCAGCCTGAAGTAGGTGACGTTCATGCCAAGATTGCTGCAGGCCTTCTCGATGATCTGCTGGACGCTTGTACCACTGACAATAGTCTCCGCATATGTTCCGTCGGCCCTCTCGATGAAGACCCTGACATCGTCGGCTGTGGCCGCATCGGATGCGTCCGAATCGTTCATGACCGCATAGACGGTGACGGAGACCAGGAGTACGGAGAGCAGTGCCAGGAGGAGTCTGCGGTCCATCTCAATCACTTACCGCACGCTTGGGGAGGACGTAGATTTCCCCGTCCTCGTCGGTTCCCACCCTGGCATCCACCTCGTATACATCGCGTATGAGCTGGGCGGTGACGACCTTCTTGGGATCGCCGAATCCGACTATCTGTCCTTTCTTCATTATCACGCACAGGTCGCAGTACCTCGCCATCAGGGAGATGTCGTGTTCCGCCACAAGGACGGTCATGTCGCTCTCCCTCGCCATGGTCTGCAGGTACTCCATGACGTCGAGCTTGTACTTCATGTCGAGATGGGATGTCGGTTCGTCGACCAGCATCACCTTTGGTTCCTGCACGTACGCCTTGGCGATGAGGGCACGCTGCTTCTCTCCGGAGGAAAGCAGCGAAAGCTGCTTCCTCCTGTAGTGGTCGAGACCGAAGTACCTCAGTGCCTCGCGGACGGCCTTCTCGTCATCGGGGGATTCCCACCAGACCTTGTTGACGAAGGGATACCTGCCCATCATGACGAGGTCCATGACGCTCATTCCGAAGGTGGGTCCGGGTTCCGCTGGAACATTGGCGACACAGCGGGCGACATCGATGGGACGCATTCCCGCTGTATCCTGACCATCGATAGAAATGGTTCCCGTCCAGCCCTTGTTGATCTTGGAGATGCACTTCATCATGGTGGATTTTCCACAACCGTTGGGTCCGATCAGTCCGATCAGCTTTCCCTTGGGAAGGTCGAGGTCGATTCCGTGGAGAGCCTCGAAATCGCCGAAGCTGATGCGGAGGCCGTGGATCCTCAGCATGATGTCCTCCTCCGAGTACAGGTCGGAGGTTCCATTGTACCTGAGGGAATCATCCGTCATATTCGCGTCCCCTCCTCATGAGCATGTATGCGAAGACAGGGGTACCGATCATCGCGGTGACGGCACCCACGGGGATCTCCGTGGGTGCCATGGCAATCCTTGCGACCAGGTCCGAGAACAGCATCAGGCAGGCTCCCAGGATCATGGATGCCGGCATGATGAGACGGTGGTCCCCGCCCAGGAACATCCTGCAGGCGTGGGGAATGACCAGTCCCACGAATCCGATTATTCCGACGAATGCGACGCAGATGGAGGTCAGGACGGAGGCGACGACCATCATGAGGGCCTTGAACCTCCTCACGTTGAGACCGACCTGGCTCGCCTGGTCCTCCCCCATCATGAAGAGGTTGAACTCGCGTGCCCACAGCAGTGCCAGCAGGGATATGCCGACGGCGGGCACGAATACGAGGAAGGCGTTCTCCCACGTTACATTTGAGAAGGAACCGTACAGCCACCACATGACATCGGCAAGATTGTCCTTGTCCATCGCCAGGAAAACTGTCTGCAACGAACTGAATGCCAGACCTACTATGAATCCCGAGAGGAAGAAGTTGGTGGAGGAACCGCC
>JAKSHU010000148.1 GCA_024399175.1 archaeon | reverse complement strand
GCCGACGTCTCGCCCTTCTGCGACTGCCACGCCGAGAACGACATGCCCGTGATCCCCAACCTGGGATTCTTCGCCTCCTTCGACCCCGTCGCCATCGACAAGGCCTGCGCGGAGCTGGCACAGGCACAGCCGATGGTCCCAGGCAGCAAGCTCGACATCATCTGCAACCACTGCAAGCCCAAGGACATCTTCGCCGCCACCAACCCCCACACCAACTGGCAGTCCCACCTGGAACATGCCGAGAGGATGGGAATGGGCTCGGGAGACTACGAGCTCGTGGACATCGACTGAGCCTCCGAGACAATATAAATACCATAAGAGCAAGAGGGACGACCATGGAAATACTTTCACCTGCTGGAAACCCCGAGGGTCTCGTGGCCTCGATCCTCGGAGGATGCGACGCCGTCTACCTCAGCGGCAAGTCATTCGGAGCCAGGGCCTTCGCGGGCAACTTCACCGACCAGCAGCTGGAGGGGGCGATCAACTACGCCCACGACCACGGCGTGAAGGTGTACGTCACGGTAAACACCCTCATCAAGGACTCCGAGATGGACGACGCGGTCTCGTTCATCAGGTTCCTCTCAGACATCGGTGCGGACGCCGTCCTCATCCAGGACCTCGGACTCCTCAAATCGATCCACACCATCGACATCAAGAAGCACGCCTCCACCCAGATGGGGATCCACTCCGCCAAGGGCCTGGAGTGGTGCGGAAGGAACGGTCTCTCCAGGGCCGTCCTGAACAGGGAGCTCACCTTCGAGGAGATCAAGGAGGTCACGAGGGACTCCCCCGTGGAGACCGAGGTCTTCGTGGGAGGCGCCCTCTGCTACTGCCTCTCCGGCGGATGCCTCTTCTCGAGCCTGGTCGGCGGAAGGAGCGGGAACAGGGGAAGCTGCGCCCAGCCCTGCAGGAAGAGGTACGCCTTCGACGGCGAGAAGTCCTACACCATGAGCTGCGCCGACATCTACGGCGTGGACTGGCTGAAGAGACTGGAGGAGATCGGGGTCACCTCGGCCAAGATCGAGGGAAGAATGAGGAGCCAGGCCTATGCCTATCTCGCAACGAGGGTCTACTCCTCCGCGAACAGGGGACTCGACCCCGAGGAGTACGCCAACGACGTGGAGCTCCTCAAGACCGTCTTCAACCGCGGATACGGCGACGGATACTTCGCCGGAGCCGACAAGTCCCCCGTGCAGAGGATCTACGCGGACAACAGGGGACAGTACCTCGGAAAGGCCACGTTCAGGAAGAGGAAGTTCAGCACAGACCAGCTCGACGTGAAGGTCGGCCTCAAGGACGGACTCACCCTCTACAACGGCGACGAGAAGATGGGCGGATTCAAGCTCACCTCCGTTGGTAACGCCGCATCCCCCTTCGACCTTCCCGACGGAACCTACGACGTCTACAGGACCTACGACCCCCGCATCGACACCGTCAAGAACCTCGTCGGAGAGGCACCCAAGTTCACCGGTTCCACCGAGAGGACCCCGATGCACGTCCCCATCAAGACCGTGCAGAGGGCACCCGTGGACCTCCCCGAGATGTCGTTCTATGTCAGCTCAATCAGGAACCTCAACGCCGTGCTCCCCCACGCCCACAGGGTCTACTACGAGATGTGCGACACCCTCCCCGAAGCGCAGGAGATCTGCGACAACGCCGGTGTCGAGATCGTCACCCACACCCCCAGGTTTGCACCCCTCGAGGACATCGAGCCGAACGGCAGGCCCCTGATGATCAACACCCCCGGACAGTACATCCCCCAGAAGGGCGACAGGATCTACGCGAGCCAGTTCATGAACGTCTTCAACTCGTACCACAGGATGCCCTTCCACCAGGTCACCCTGTCCCCCGAGCTCTCCAACGAGGAGATCAGGAACATCGCGAACCACTATCCCGGAAGGCTCGAGGTCATGGTCTACGGAAGGCAGGAACTCATGTGCACCAGGGACCCCGCGATGCACAACGGAACCCTGATCGACGAGAAGGCCTTCAGGTTCCCCGTCTACAAGGACTCCCGCGGCCTGTCCCACATCCTGAACTCGTCCGACACCATGCTCCTCCCCTACCTGAAGGAGCTCGGTAGGATGGGTGTCGAGTCCGTCGGAATCGACGTCAGGAAGAGGCCCGAGAACATCGTCAGGAAGGTCGCCGAGATCTATGCCAACAACGACCTGAAGTCGAAGTTCGACCTGCAGGAGATGTGCGGCGGCCTCAACTACGGCGCCTATCTCCGCGGCACTGACTGATTGACTGCAGTCGTTGCCGTTTATATCGGCTCCCGCCGAAGCACGCCCCATGAAGATCGACCGCAGGGGAGACATAGGGTTCATGGAGGCGATGGCGGGAGCCATGACCGTCTGCATCGTGATGCTCGGATTCTGCTCCTTCGTCATGACCGATGCCATGGCGGACCACACTCCCCAACACACTTTTGACTGGGACCTCGTCGACGGGATATGTCTCGACGGCGAGGGACGGTACACGCTTGACAGGACCTCCGAGCTGGAGGCCTATGCGGAGGAGAACGGACTCGCAGGCATATCGGTGGACATCTCCGCCGGATCCGCCTCCGGGGTGGGCACCCTGCACATCGACGTGGGAAAGACTTCCGGGATGCACATCGGTGAGAGAAAGCTCGTGTCCGTCTCCACGGAGGACGGACGCTCCGTCCCCACACTCGTGGAGGTGACGGAATTCCTCTGAACAGAAGGGGATTCACCGCAGTCATGGATGCGGTGATGTTCATCGCACTCATCGGCATCGCGGTGACCATCCTGTGCCAGGCGGGATCGGATGAGCAGGGGGACGTCGGACCTGACGTGTCGGAGACGCTTGACGCGCTCTTCGAATCCAAGATAGATTCGGAACTGCTGGGATTCGAGACCGACAACAGGGTGATGAAGATCTCTGACGTGGTGGCACTGTCCGTGGGACACGGCAGGACGTACGGACTGGACTACATCAGGGAATGTCTTGACAGGATGTACCCGTGGACGACGGCCTACGGGCTGTCGCTGGAATATGGATCGTCAGTGCTCGACTGGAGCATGCACGCCGACGAGAGTTCAAGCCGTGTGACCAGAACCTATCCTGTGGAGTACGGAGGGGAGCTCGTGGTCACCCTCGTGCTGTACGGATGAGTCTCACTGTCCGATGATCTCGAGGGTGCGGGCGTCGGCCTCGCCGTTGAAGAACCTCTCGAGGACCTGGTCGAAGACCTTCTCCTCGGGGCAGGCGGCCCTGAAGAGGGTCATGCAGGACTGCACCTTGAGGTCATCGGGATAACCGAAGATTGCGGAGATATCGGACTCGTCGGATTCGAGAAGAGCCTGGCTGATTCCGATGAGCCTCTCCTTCAGAAACGGATCGGCGATGTACTCTTTCGCCTCGGAAAGACCGTCGATGCCGTAGAGCTTGGCGTTGTCGCTGAATCCGAGGTCCTTGAGCTGGGGGAAGATGTACCAGATCCAATGGGACTCCTTGCGTCCGTTGCGGACCTCCTCGAGAGCGGTGTTGTAATAGCATTTCTGGGCTCTGACGAAACGATCAAGGTTTGGCATGTTTTCCCTGGGAAACACATGCCAATCCTGATTAAAAACACTTTTTGCAAATCGGAAGGACGGACCGCTCACTGCTGACGCCTGCGGCGCCCCTCTTCAACAAGGGGGACGATGCGTGCCCTGATCTCCTTCGAGCAGGGCCAGGAGTCATCCATGTAGGCGATGAGCTCGAGGATGTCGGCGTCGGGATTGGTGATGGCGAGGTACACTCTGCTCATCAGCATGGAGACCATGTAGGGGAAGTCGTCGCAGATCTGGGGACGGTCCTTCCAGATG
>JAKSHU010000147.1 GCA_024399175.1 archaeon | reverse complement strand
CAAACCCGTCGGACTCACCGGCGGAAAGGGAGTCAAGGTCCAGGGAGACCAGCTCAAGGACCTCGACGACACCATCGAGTACATCAACGAGATCTTCAACGACAACGTCGGAGGCGGAAAGGTCATCATCGAGGAGAAGGCCGTGGGAGAGGAATTCACCCAGATGGTCTTCACCAACGGAACCGACGTCATCGCAATGCCCCTGGTCCAGGACCACAAGAGGGCCTACGAGGGCGACCAGGGACCCAACACCGGCGGTATGGGTTCCTACAGCGACTGCGACCACCTCCTCCCCTTCGTCACCGAGGAGGACCGCGCAAAGGCCATCGAGATCAACAAGTCCATCATCAAGGCACTCGCCGACGAGGGATGCCCCTACCGCGGAACCATGTACGGCCAGTTCATGCTCACCAAAGACGGGCCCAAGATCATCGAGATCAACGCAAGGTTCGGAGACCCCGAGGCCATGAACGTCCTCACCGCACTGTCCTCCGACTTCGCCGAGATCATCAAATGGGAGGCAGGCGGAAAGATGAAGGGCGACGTGAAGTTCTTCAACAAGGCTACCGTCTGCAAGTACATCGTCCCCAGGGGATACGGAGTCAAATCCGAACCCGGACACACCATCTCCATCGATGTCGAGGGAATCGAGAACGCAGGTGCCGTGGCATACTTCGGAAGCGTCGACCTCGACGGCAACAAGCTCGTTACCGGAACCTCCCGTTCCATCGGTATCGTCGGTATCGGCGACACCATCGACGAGGCCGAGCAGAACTGCGAGAAGGCACTCGGATACGTCAAGTGCGACGCGATCTACGTCCGCCACGACATCGGCACCAGGGCCCTCATCCAGAAGAGGGTCGACCACATGAAACAGCTCCGCGGACAATGAGACGCGTAGCAGTCAAGATCGCTTATCTGGGAGACGAGTTCAGCGGCTCCCAGATACAGCCTTCCGAGACCAACCTCCGCACCGTCGCCGGAGAGATCCTCCAGAACCTGGCACTTGTAGACCACGTTCCGCCCGAGAAGACGGAACTGAAGTTCGCCAGCCGCACCGATGCGGGGGTCAGCGCTCTCGGAAACGTCATTACATTCTATACTGAATTCAAGGACCTGGGTCTTCTGCTCAGGGCGGCCAATTCCATCTCCCACGGAGTCTACTATACCGCGATCACAGAGGTCAGCGATTCCTTCAACCCGCGCATGGCGGAGAAGAGATTCTACAGATATGTCACACCGGACCGCCGCATCGACATAGAGAAGTTCAAGGCGGCCGCACGTCTCTTCGAAGGACATCATGACTACAAGAGGTTCGCCAAGAACGAGACAGGCAAATCCACCGTGATGGCAATAGACTACGTCAGGGTGACCCAGGAAGACGGAATGATCATCACGGATTTCCGTGCTGACTACTTCCTCTGGAACATGATACGCAGGATCATGGCGGCGATCATACAGGTCGGCAAAGGGATGTCATCCCTGGATGACGTCAAGGCCAAGCTCGCAGGAGAGGATGGAACATTCGGCATCGCGAAACCGGACGGACTCACCCTGCTGGATGTAACCTATCCCGATCTGGAGTTCTGGAAACCTGATTTCTGCCCGTACGAGAAACGTATCAGACAGGATCTCTACATCGACCATCTCAAGCTTCTTTTCCACAAGTCCTTGTAAGAGAAGACTGATTAGCCTTCATGCAACTCAAGGATCTGATCTCAGAGGTCGATTCCGCCTTGTCCGAGGAGGAGAAGGCTGTCGACCTTGCATTCACCCAATCGAGGAAGATCATCAGGAAGACAAAGACCGCCATCCACGGAATCCACATTGGTCAGAGGGATCCCGAACTTATCGACAGCATCTCCAGCGACCTCGCCGCCCTTGTAGAGTCCCTTGCCGGTTATCCCAGATTGCTCTATGGAAACGATGTGGAGAGCGCGATGATGGAATTCGCGGAAACGGTCCTTTACGACTATTCCTCACGCGGAGAGGAACTTCCATCCTACTACGACCTCGACGTGACGCCATGCGCCTGGATCATGGGTCTGGCGGACTGTATAGGGGAGCTCAGGAGGGATATGCTCACCGAGCTGATGAACGGAAGGCTCGATGATGCCACAAGGCTGTTCACCAAGATGGAGGAACTCACCGACGCCCTGATGACCTTCGACATCAAGGATTCCGTCGCCCCTATCAGAAGGAAACAGGATATCGCACGCGGCATCATGGACCGTTCCAGGACCGATATCGCCACTGCGAAGATTATGAAGAACTGATTTTCAAAAAGGTGGGGGCTTTCGCCCCCGTTAAAGTTTTGGTTTAGCGCCTTGCCTTGGGCTTACCGTAGTTCTTTACAGGCCTGCGGTAGACTACGACGAGGACGATGAGCAAGAGTACTACGATCACGATCATGATGTAGACCATGTAGTCCTGGCTTCCCTGGTTGTAGTAGAAGGAGTGGCTGTTCTCAGCGGAAAGGCCCTCGATGTGTGCCTCATCTGCAGGAAGTACGTAGTAGGTGTGCTTTCCGGAGGAAAGGTCCTTGTCGAAGTACTTGTAGGTAAGGGTTGCAGAGGAATCTGCGGCAACGGTGAGGGTGGTCTTACTGTCCTCGATCTTCTTTCCGTCGACATAGAAGTAGACGGGTGCATCGGAGACTGCAAGGCTTCCGGAGTTGGAAACGGTCACGCTCAGAGTGATGGGCTCCATGACGTTGAGGGTCTGCTTGACCTCGGAGGTCTTGGAGGGCACGCTGTTGTTGAAGGTCTCGGTGAAGGAGACTACGAGGGTGTAGGTTCCCGCAGTCTTGGGTGCGGTCACCTTGATGTCGTAGTCGTACTCGGAGTCACTGGAGGATCCAGAGGTCTTGTCGAGTGCACCGGACTGAGAGCTGCCGTTGGAGTTGATCAGCTTGGCAGTCCAGGAAATCTTGTTGAAGTTGGTATCGGTCTCCTTGAACTGGATACAGGCGATGGTGCTCTTCTCGGTAGCGATCTTGTAGTCTTCAAGAGTGACGCTTGCGGGCACGGAGGAGTCCGCAGAAGCATCGTCAGCCATGACGAGTGCCCCTGCGACCCCTGCGGTCAACAGTAATGCGATTGCGATGATTGTAGGATTCAGTTTCTGCGTGAGAACACCCCCCTCTTCATTCCGCCCCAGATGATGAGCAGAATCAGGAGAACTGCGAAGACAACAAGGATCCAGAATCCAGTGGGGACCTCTTTCTCACTGTTGTCGGCGTTTCCGCCGGTGACGGAACCTGCATCGACCGAGATCTCTGCGGATGCAAGGTCGATGGTTGTGTTGTCGGAAATAGCACCATCGAACTCATAGTAGACTTCAAGGGTTGCAGGGAGTGACTCAGTCACATCTGCAGTCTTCTTGATGAACATGATGTAGAGCGTAGTGCTCTCAAGACCGTTAAGCTCGTAAGTTCCCTCGGGCGCGGCAGTGTTGACCTTGGTGACACAGTTGCCGGAAGCATCGACGACAGCAACATCGTAACCGTCGAAGGGAGTGGAACTGCCAACACCGACGATCTTGACGGTGGTCTGAGTCTGGCCGTCGTTTCTGAAGACCAGGGCGTACTTGTATGCATATCCATCCATAGCAGACACTGCATGGTTGTCGACGAAGATGGACAGACTGGTTCCGCCGTAAAGATCTCCAGGGATGGTGGCGGTCTGCACTGCAGTTCCATCAAGGGTCTGGATGATCAGGGATGCGGAAGCGCTTCCTGCACCGATGGCAGCATCGTTGTAACGTCCCTCGACGTTAACGGATGCGGTATCATCGCCTGCTGCGAAGCGGAGGACGTAACTCTTAGAAAGTTCGAATCCGGTTCCTGCGGCAACGACATAGGTCTCTGCGGCAACGGTGTCCTTAC
>JAKSHU010000146.1 GCA_024399175.1 archaeon | reverse complement strand
ATCTGGGCGGGGCTACCACTTCTTCTAAAATTTCGTGAATCATCGCTTTCGCATAGTTTTATTATCGCGATTGACACTTTGCACCCCCATGGACATAACCCTGACCAATATACTGCTCGTGGCCGCCGGCGGAGCGATCGGTGCCGTGCTCAGATTCTCGGTCGGGCAGATTGTCGATTCCAGTCAGTTCCCCTGGGCGACGTTCACAGTCAACATCATCGGATCGTTTCTGCTGTCGCTCCTCACATTCGCCATCCCTGGCATATCTGCCGAAACGAAGCTTTTCCTGTTCACGGGACTGTTCGGCGCCTTCACGACGATGTCCACCTTCACCCTTGACACCACCAAGCTATTCTTCGACGGCCAGATGGTCAACGCGTGCGTCAACGTGTTCCTCAACGCGGGACTCTGCATATTCGGTGCGGTGATGGGAAGGTACGCAGGCCTGTTCATCCTCGGATGATCGGATGACCCAGCGTGTGAAAAATAAGTAAGTGGCGGACGCGTTCGCGCCCGCCGTGGTTGATTGTCAGAACTCCTGCCTGGTTCCGTCGGCGACATCCTTGAAGAACGCCACCGCGTCCTCCGGACCCTTGGCGATGAGGATATCTCCCTGTTCCAGATAGCTGTTGCAGTCAGGACCGAAGATGTACTCGTCCTCCCTCCTGATGGCCAGGATGAACATTCCGGTGTTGGTGGCAAGGGACATGTCCCCGAGACTCTTTCCGGAGAGGATGGAGTCGGGTGCGACCTTTGCGAGACACAGAGTGGTGTCGGATTCCCTGATGGACATTGCGAGGACGGGGTGCTCCGCGAGTCCCCTGACGACGACGTCCGCGATGGATTTGGCTGCAGCGGCGATCTCAAGGATGCTATCCATCAGACGTATGGTGACGACCGCCCTGGCGACCTCGTCGGGCATCGCACGGCTGACGTGCGCGATCTCATCCTGGATCCTCTCGGAGAGCTCCTCCATGCGGTCATTGAGGGCTATGACCTCCTCCGCGATTTCCACGTTGTCGTAGAGAAGAGAGGAATATGCCAGATCGACCATCATCTCGGAGGTGTCCTTGAGTTCGAGGAACATGACTTCAAGCTTGGATTTCATTCCTCTTCCTCCCCTCTGAGCTCCTCGGTCAGTTCCGCCTCGACACGCTCGTCCTCCTCGGTCTCGGCCTCCACCTCAGCCTCGGTGAGGACCTCCTCCTCGAAGTCCCAGTCCTTCCTGCCTGCGGCATAGTCCGTCAGCAGATCGGCACCGTCGTCGGTTCCGCGGACGATGAGATCGTCGTTGGCCCTGAGCTTCATATCGTCCTCGGGGTCGTAGGTCCACCCGTGACGGTTCTTGATGGCGATGACCTTGCATCCGGTGTTGGCCTCGATGGCAAGCTTCTCGATGGTATTTCCGACCATGTCGGATTCCTTCTTGACACGGATCATGCGGATCCTCTCGTCCGACTCCAAAAGGACGTCGGTTACCAGCGGCCTCTTCTCGGGAGGGAACCTGAGAAGACTGACGATGTCCGATGCGGCATTGGAGATCCTGTCCGCGGCAGCACCCACCTCGAGAAGACCCGCCAGCTGCCTGGCATCCTCCTTGGTCCTGCTGGAGAGGAGGGCCTTGTAACGAATGGCGAACTTCAGGTCGTCCATGTCGTTCTCGAGGTCGCGCACCTTCTGCGCCATGTTGTCGCTGTTGTACATCAGTGACGCGTATGCGAGATCGACGATGACCTCGGAGGTGTCCTTCATCTCGGTGAGAAGCTCGCGAACGGTCATGTCGACATGTTGTAGGTTAGAAATATCATCGGGGTCGCTCATGTCAGAGTCCCCCTGCAAAGTCCGAGGCCTTCATCAAGGCCGAACGTGAATGACTATTAGGCAACTAAGTTCACCTTTGTTACTTCTTATAAGTACCGAGAGAGAATACAAGATTACAGTATATATTGGTCACTACGCACCAAATTTATAGAACAAAAACCTACCCGAGCCCGTATAAAACGGTCTAAGGAGGTAGTTTTTGTCCAGCAGGTACGGTTCAGCTAAAGGATTCATCGGTCGGAACATGTCCGTCATAACGATGGGTCTGACCGCACTGGTCATCGCCGGAACCGCGGACCTCTTCGCGGGCATCCTCCTGAAGCAGATGGAGGACGTCCTCCTCACCATCACGGGAATGATGATCCTCATCTACTCCGCCATCGGAATGAGGGGCAACATCTTCGGCGCGATGGGAAGCAGGATCGGCACCGCGCTGAACATCGGTACCTTCGAGATGAGTCTCCGCAGAGGCACTGTCCTGCGTGCCAACGTCGAGTCCACCGTGCTTCTGACACTCGTCATGTCCATCGCGATGGGTGTGGCCACCTGGGGCGTGGCAGCCCTGTTCTTCCAGGGCAACATAACCATCTGGGACTTCATCTTCATATCCACCGTCGGCGGAGTGATCGCGGGAGTCATCGTGCTGATGTTCAACATCCTCATCGCCTATGTGGGGAACAAGCGCGAGTGGGACGTGGACAACATCACCGCACCGCTGATCGCGGCAATCGGCGACATCGTCACGATGCCCATGATCTTCCTTTCCACCTGGCTGTACAGGCTCATCCAGCCAGGGGAGTTCGGGGAGACCTGCATCGTAATCGTGTCCCTGGCACTCATCGTCGTCACCGGCGTCTTCACCCTGTATGTGATGAAAAGGAAGACCAGCAGGAGGGACTTCACCGGAGAGGCGAAACGCATCTTCATCCAGTCACTCCCCGTGCTCCTGTTCTGTCTGATATTCGAGATAGGTGCGGGAATCGTCATCCAGAACCAGCAGGACTCCCTCATCGAGTACAGCGTCCTCCTGATCATGATGCCCGCATTCCTGAACCAGGGCAACGCTCTCTCGGGAATGCTGACCTCCAGGCTCTCCTCGATGATCCATCTGGGTACCATGAGGCCCAAATGGTCTCCCAGCGGCCCCGCGATGGAGAACTTCGGCATAATGTACGTCTGTGCGATGCTGACCTTCGTGTACATCGGGATCATCTCCTTCGCGGCATCGATCCTGACCGGGAACAGCGACAACGTCGGATTCGTCATCGCCCTCGCGATCATCATCCTCGCGGGATTCCTCGCCACCACCATTCTCAACATCCTGTCCTACTACGTGGCCATAGCCGCGACCAGATTCGGCCTAGACCCAGACGACCACTGCATCCCCATCACGTCATCCGTCATGGACCTCCTGGGCTCGGTGGTGCTCGTGGCAGTCATCATGGTCTTCATCTGAGTATCTCGCGCGCGCAATTATTTATTATAGGGAAGTGGCTACCGTTCTCCAGGTATAGTCATGATCAGCAGAGATGAAGTCTTAGCAAATCTCGGCCGTTACAACAAGAAAGAGGCAAGGATCGGAGTTCTCGGATCCCACTCCGCCCTTGACACCTGTGACGGTGCGTACGAAGAGGGATTCAAGACCCTCGCAGTCTGCCAGAAAGGAAGGGAGAAGACATTCAACAACTACTTCAGGTCCTACAACGACAGCAAGGGAAACCACCTTTGCGGATTCGTTGACGACACCCTCATCGTCGACAAGTTCGTCGACGTCATGAAGCCTGAGAACCAGCAGTACCTCATGGACACCAACACCCTCTGGGTCCCCAACAGGTCCTTCACCTCCTATGTGGACATCGATGCAGTCGAGAACGACTGGAAGGTCCCCATGGTCGGAAGCAGGGACCTCCTCAGGTCCGAGGAGAGGGGAGAGGTCAGGGACTACTACTGGATCCTTGAGCAGGCCAACCTCCCCTTCCCCAAGAAAATCAACAAGCCCGAGGACATCGACGGACTGACCATCATCAAGGTCCACCACGCACAGAAGAAGCTCGAGAGGGGATTCTTCACCGCGAAGTCCTACGAGCAGTACGTCGAGACATCCCAGGAGCCCATCAAACAGGGACTCCTCGCCGAGGACTTCGAGCCGCACGCCAGGATGGAGCAGTACGT
>JAKSHU010000145.1 GCA_024399175.1 archaeon | reverse complement strand
CTGATCCTGCTGACGTCGAGCTCCCTCTGGCACTCGTTGGATATTCCCGCATACCATTCGTTGAGACGCTCCACGTAGTGGTCGAGTCCCTTCTCCCTGACGATGTCGCCGTAGCAGAGGTAGAACTCCGCGAACTCGTGCATGCAGTTTCCGAACACGGTGTATTCGTTGTCCTCCCCGTGCAGGAGCCTGGAGAACATGAACTTGATCGGACAGTCCTTGTAGGAGTTGTAGGACGATTTGGAGAACTTCCATTCCCCGGAGGACACGCCGTCGGAGAACGATTCCCCCTTGAGCGGGATCTGCCTCTCCTCGGATCTGAACCAGGAACCGCTGACGTACTCGTCGCAGATGTCCCTGAAGCTCTCGATGATGCCGGGAGTGCCGTCGATGGCGGAGATGGTCTGGAAGGTGGGGCAGGGCACGGTGTCCTTTCCCGCGGTGACGGGCTTGACCGCGTACAGGCGGGAGGTTCCCTGCTGGAGGAGGATGCTCATACGGTAGGCGTTGTCCTCGTCGAGCTTCTCCTTGTCCACATAGTCCTTTCCGGAGGCGGTGACCTCCCAGGATTCGTCGAGTCCGATGAAGATGACGAAGGACCTGTCGATGTAGAGTGCGTTCTTGCAGTCCGCCAGGAGCACACCCTTCTTCTCGTATTCGGGCACCTGCTCGTTGTGCTTGAGGTCCCCGATGTTGTTGATCGCGTAGGAGAGTCTGGAGACGAGCCTGGGGGTGACCTTCCTCTCCTCCAGCTTCATGCTCTTGAGGAGGATGGAGACGGAGGTCTTCTGGGGCATGTCGCCGAACAGCATGTCCATGGCGTAGCCGAAGGTGAGGTTCCTGATGTCGGCCATGGTCTCCACGAGACGTTTGGTGACGGGTTCGGTGTTCTCGTCGATCCTGATCCTGCACAGGAGGTACTGGTCCTCCTGGGGGCTGAGCTCCCTCTTCGTGTTGCTGTTCTTTCCGGTCTGGTATACGGAGATTAGCTCGCGCACGTCGCCGACCCTGAGGGTGTTGAAATCCAGTGCCATGGTGAGGAACTGGATGAAATCCCTGATCTGTGCCAGGTCCTTCACGTCGAGGCTGTTCTTGAAGGGGATGTGCTTCCTGTAGAGGGCGGACCTCACGGCATCGGCGATGGCCGCTCCGGAGTCCAGGACGATGGCGGTGTCGTTGCAGGTCTCCATGTCGATGAGGTCGACGATGCTGCCTGCGATCTGCCTGTCGTTTCCGACGGCGTGGATCTTCCTGATGGTGTAGGTGTCGTCGGTGAAGGGGTCGATCTCGTCGAAGTCGAGCGGGATCATGTGCTTGTCGAGGTCGTCGAAAAGCTCCAGGCCGATGACCGCGACCTTCTTGCCGTCGAGGAACGAACGGTAGACGGTGGGATCGTAGATGTCCATCGCCTTCAGCCTGGTGGGCAGGTTCATGAAGGATTCGTAGATCTCCGCGGAGCTCTTGGAGAAGAGGTACTTCTTCACGTCCCCGGTGTATCTCCTGATGTCCCTGATGTTCTCCACCTCGCTGTGGATGAACCTGAAGTCGTATCCGGTCTCATCCTCGATGCGCTCGATCATCTCGAGGTCGCTGAGGGTCTTCTCGCGGAGGATGGTGGTCTCGAGGATGGAGGCGAGCAGGCGAGGGGTGTATGCGAAACCGTCGAGCTTGAAGGTGTCGATCTTGGCGTTGAGGGCGGTGGCGAGGGGAGCGTCGTTGGTCAGGACGTAGTCGTAGTCCCTGACCTCCTCGTAGAGTTCGTCGATGGTCTTTGCTCTGCGCAAGCTCATTCCTCCTGCGGGCCGTCCTCTTCCTGTTTAACGAGGTCGATCCTTTCCTGGATGGTGGCATAGCAGAACGGGCATTCGGTGAAGGTCTGGCCGATTCCCTCGGAGATGATGTACACGCCGTCGTTGTGGCGGGCAGCGTCTCCCCTCCTGTCGGGAAGTACGATGCTGCCGTTCATGTAGTAGGCGTTCCTGTAGGCGATGAGCGTCGCCATCTCCCTGCAGCAGCAGACGATGACATCACCGTGGTGTGCGATGAGCGCACCCCTGCACTGTCCGTAGCCGGTGAGCACCCTGAACCTGGTGTCGTTGAGCTTGGCGATCCTCCTCTCGTAGTATGCGAACTGGAGGTTGTCCTTCACGTTGTCCGGTATCTTGTCGGACAGGAGGCGCAGTTCCTCCACGGTCTTGGCGGAAGGATCGTAGTCCATGCGGTCCGCGTACAGTTTGCAGAGCCCGAGGTCGTTCGCCTCGTCTACCTTTTTCTCGAATTTCTTGCCTGTCATCTTCGCTTCTTCCTCTAACGGGATTCCTATGCATCTCGCGTATATAAGCTATCTATACTTACTTGTAAGTATAGATATAATAGAGGGGTACCGAAAAAGGGGTTCCCCGGTACCTGTGATTCCTAAAAAATCCGGGAACTCAGTTCCTGTTCTCGAGTTCCTTCCTGAGTTCCTGAACCCTGCCCTGGAGGATCAGGATCTGCGAATCCCCGTCCTTGCAGTGCTTGGTGAGTTCCTGGATGTTTTTGCCGAGCATGGCGATCTGGTTCTTGAGCTCCCTGTTCTCGGTCTTGAGGTTGTAGTTGTTCACGCCGGCAACCTTGGCCTCGTTGCGGAGTCTGGAAAGCTCGTCCGCCGTGACCGACACGCGGGTGGTTCCGCAGGATACCCTCCTGTCGGGATTCTCTGCGACCGCCTTGTAATAGGAAAGGTCCTTCTCCGCCTTTTCGAGGCGTTTCTGGAGGTCGTTGATCAGGCGGAGACGCGACTCACAGAGCTTCTCCAGCTCCTCGATCCTCGCCTCCTGGGGATCCTTCCTCCTGGTCTTCTGGGTCAGTTTGATGAGGAGCCCGTTGCGCTCCATCTGGAGATAGCGTTTGGAAACCTCCAGGTTGCTGCGGATGATCTGGTCCGACTCCATGCAGATCTGGGAGTCGATATCCCTGATCCTGCGGTCGATGTCGTCGATGGCGCCGTCGATATCCTCCTGGATGTCCATGTCGTCGAGCTCCCTCTCGAGGTCTGCGACCTCGTTGCGGAGCATGGCAAGCATGCCCTTCAGCCCTTTCAGAAGGTCTTCGTCCGTGGTTCCGGAAACCTGTTCCTCGATATCCTCTGTGCGGCGTTTGCGCTCTTCGATGAGCCATTCGATCTCCGCTGCAGAACCGTTTCCGTTGGGCATAGGGGGAGGATGGGCACGATGTATTATAGTGTCTCGGTAAAAGAAAGGGGAACGGAGTTCCCCCGAGGTTTCAATCTTCGATGAGCCAGGTAAGGGTCACGGACTCGGATTCATAGTCATCTTCTGGATTGATGTCGAAGTCGTCGAAAGAGACATCCCCACTATATTTTGCACATGCCGAGTAATTGACCGAGTCGACCTTCCAGTCATCGACATCCCTGCGGTTGACGGACTGCAGCGGACCGAGTTTGGCTCCTGCGCTTTCCACAATGCACCTCGCTTTCAACATGGCATTCTTCACCGCTTCCGAAAGGGCACGCTGTTTCAGTGATTCGATATCGGAATGTCTGAATCCGAAATTGATCTTCGGAGTGAGTTTCAGGTCGGTGATCCCGGACAGGATAGATGCTATCCTTCCCTCCTCCTGGGGGAACTCCAATCTGACCACAGATTCGTACCTGTATCCGGACTGGATGTAGTTTTTCCCGCTCTTGTCTTTGATAAGGTTCTGGGTGATGTTGAAGGTGACATTCTTGGCGATATCCCTGTCGAGTCCCGCCTTCTCGGCCACATCCTTGACCTTCTCGGTCCTTTTCACAAGTTCCGATAGAGCCTCCTTGTATGTGTCTTTCACCTCGTTCAAGGTGAAGCTGACAAACACGGTATCTGCGGGAGCGGATACCTTGGCGAAACCTGTTACTGTGATGGTTCTCTCCATATTATGTCCGTTCACCTCAGGTATTTAAAGGTGAAAATGAACGAAAATCGACTCTCTGGGCTATAAGGTAGATATGTGTTTATAATATGGTCGGGGGAACGTACCGC
>JAKSHU010000144.1 GCA_024399175.1 archaeon | reverse complement strand
GCGGCAAGACCATGCACAGGGTCCCCGACGTCCTCGACGTCTGGTTCGACTCCGGAACCGCCGCGTGGGCGGACCTCGGATACCCCCACAAGAAGGACGAGTTCGAGAAGTGGTGGCCTCCGAAGTTCATCGTCGAGGCACACGACCAGACCCGCGGATGGTTCTACACCCAGCTCGCCGCCGGTGTCGTCTCCTTCGACAGGGCGCCCTACGACGAGGTCATGATGCACGGGTGGATGCTCGACAACAAGGGAAGGAAGATGTCCAAGTCCCTCGGAAACGTCGTCACCCCCGAGGAGGTCATCGCACAGTACGGTGCCGACGCCCTCAGGTACTACATGATCATGGCCAACTCCCCCTGGGATGATACCTCCTTCCAGAAGGACGGTCCCAAGGACGCATGGAAGGTCCTCAACACCTACTGGAACGTCGTCAACTTCGCATCCATGTACATGGTCATCGACAAGTACGACCCCGCGGAGCACACCCTCGAGGAGATGATGTCCAAGCTCTCCAATGAGGACAAATGGATGCTCTCCAGGACCGAGAAGATGAAGATGGCGGTCACCGAGGCCATCGAGTCCCGCGAGCTCAACAAGGTCGCACGTGCACTCACCGACTACATCATGGAGGACCTCTCCCGCTGGTACCTGCACCTCGTGAGGGACAGGAGCTGGGACGAGGAGTCCACCGATGCCAAGATGGCGGCGTACTTCACCCTCCACAGGGCGATCATGTCCGTCTGCATCGCCATGGCACCCCTCTGCCCCCACATCTGCGACAAGGTCTACAACGCCATGGGCGGAGACAAGCTCACAGTCCACATGGAGGACTGGCAGAAGGGTGACGCGAGCCTCATCAATGAGGACATCGAGCACAGCATGGCCCTCATCCAGAGGATCAACGCAGTCGTCGCCTCCGAGAGGGACAAGATGGGATCCAAGAAGAGGTGGCCCCTCAAGGCCGTCTACATCCACGGCGCGGACTCCAAGACCAACGATGCAGTGAGGATGTTCAACGACATCCTGGCACAGCAGGTCAACATCAAGAAGATCGAGTACCTCGGAGTCGGCGAGAAGACCCCCGTCGACGTCGAGCCCATCGACTTCGGAGAGGGAGAGCTGTACGTCGACCCCACCGTCACCCCCGAGATCGAGGCCGAAGGATGGGGAAGGGACCTCATCAGGGCCATCCAGCAGAAGAGGAAGAACCTCAGGCTCAACGTCGAGGACAACATCGTCTGCTACGTCAAGGCGGACGACCACCTCGTCGGACTCTTCAAGACCTGGCAGGAGCACATCTGCGGAGAGGTCCGCGCGAAGCAGATCAGCTACACCGATGCTCCCGAGGATGTCGCATCCGAGACCCTCAAGATCAACGGTGTGGACATCACCATCGGAATCGCCAAGATCTGAAACCACTTCGGGGGGACATCCCCCCGTTATTTTCACGGAAGGGACATCGGATGAGGAAGGATGAGTTCAACTATGCGTTGCTTGCATGCGTGTTCGTCTCGGCACTGGTGGTGTCGAACCTCCTCGCGACCAAGGTCCTGCGCATCGGCCCGTTCGAGGCTCCCGCGGCGGTCGTGGCCTATCCGGTCACCTTCCTCATGACGGACGTCATCGGAGAGATCTGGGGCAAGGGACACGCACAGCGCGTCGTGTACATCGGGATACTGTGCCAGATCATCACACTGGCGATGGCCCTCTGTGCGATCTACCTCCCGCCCGCACCCTACATGACGGAGTTCGACGAGGAGTACAGGAACGTGCTCGGATCCACGGCGAGGGTAGTGTGCGCGTCCCTCCTGGGATTCATCGCATCCCAGACGTGCGACGTGCTCATCTTCCACGGCATCAGGGACAGGTCGCTGAAGCACAAGTGGATCAGGAACAACGTCTCCACGATGTGCTCCCAGGTGGTCGACTCGAGCATCTTCATCACCATAGCCTTCTTCGGGACGGGAATGGACCTGGTATCCATGGCCATCGGACAGATAGCCCTCAAGTGGATCATCGCGCTGGCGGACACGCCCGTGTTCTATGCTCTCACAAAAAACAACCGCCAGGGCACGTCCTGACTAAATAGTGGCAGTGCGATTGACAATGCATGTCTGACGCAAAAAGACCCCTTCTGATCACCCTGATCGGCGGACTGGAGGCACTTGCTGGACTCGCGTTCATCATCTTCGGTGTCCTCTCGCTCATGGGAATGTCCATCGAGATACCCGAGCTGTCCGACCTTGCAGGAGCTGTGGGAATAGTCGCGATCATCCTCGGAATCATCCCCTTCATCATCGGATACGGAATGCTGAAGGGATGGAAGATAATGTGGTACCTCGGAGTCATCTTCGGAATCCTCTCCATCATCGTGGGAGTCCTGGACCTCAACATCATCTCGATCGTGATCCAGCTCATCATCCTGTACTACCTGTTCAGGCCCAAGGTCAGGGCATTCTTCAGGGATTGAACCTCTTACCGGGGAACTCCCCCGGGACACATTTTCCACAGATCGGCAGAACCGACAAAAATGAGACCCATCCCGTGTGCACGGGATGGAAATGGTTTCCCGACCGGGATCAGATCCTCGTGCCGAGTGCCTCGAGGACGACGTCAACGCCGTCCACGGATTCATCCCTGACGAACTCGTCGACGGTGATCCACTTGTACTCCGTGTTCTCGGAGTTGAGGACGACCTCCTGACCGCCCACCCTGTAAAGGAACGAGTGGACGTTGTAGATTGTGTCCGCGTACCTGACCCTGATCACGGGAAGCTCCTCCTCGGGGTAGGAGACGGACATCTGGGTCTCCTCCATGATCTCCCTCCTGGAGGCCTCCTCGGGGGATTCCCCGGCCTCGATGTGACCGGAGACGAGGGACCATTTGCCGGGATAGGTGCGGGACTTCTCGGGCCTGTGCAGCATCAGGAACCTTCCGTCGTAGCAGACGAGGGCGGACACGATGTCAACCTCCTTCACGTTCTTCAGCTCGATGTATCCCCTGCTTCCGTCCACGGCGACGAGGTCTCCGTCACGCACGAGGCCGACATCGATGTTGTCGACCATGGGGACGGAGGAGATGACCGCGCCGGTGGTGACGATGGTCTCGGCGCTCCTGTTCACGAGTGCGGCGGGACAGTGTCCCTGGACCTTCAGGTCATAGACGACGTATGAGCCGACGGGGGAACCCTTTCCGTTGGGGAACAGGAAGACCTTTCCGTCGATGTTTCCGGCACGCACGTTGAACCTTCCGGTCTTTCCGTCCACGCCTCCGAGGAAGCTGAACGCCTCGCCGTATGTTATCGCCTCGCCCTCGGCATAGCCGGGGGAGATGGCACGTCCCTTCATGATCATTCTACCACCTTCATCAGATCGGAGAGCTCTGCGAACTTGACCTTCTGCGAGCACAGCGTGGGGAGATAGTTTCCGGCCTTGGCAGAGTTGGTGGCGGTCCTCTGGAACGTTCCCTCGATGGGGGCCACGACCATGCAGGTGTCCGCGAGGACGGGTCCAAACCTCTCCATCACCGCAACATCCTCGGGGCACTGCGCCCTGACGGACTCGGAGGTGCAGAACCAGATCTCCACGTCCTTGTTCCTCTTCTCCTTGCCCTTGAGGAGGGTCGCGATGTCGTGCATCTCCTTGGGAGTCAGGTGGGGGCATCCGAGGGCGATGAGCTGGACATCGTCGACCGTGTTCAGCTTGTCGTAGGCCTCCTGCCTCTCCTTCCTTCCGATGGTGATGTGCTCGAGTCCGGACACGTCGTAGTTTCCGGCCTCGGGGGTGCTTCCCTCCGCGTGCCACAGCGCGACGGAACCTGCGGCGGCCATCGCGGCGGACAGCGTCTTGGCATCCTCCACAGTGGGGGAGATTCCGCGGAAGTAGGGGATTCCCTTCCCCATCTTCATTCCGACGGCCTGTCCGAGAAGAGAGTAGTCGAACACGGAGTCGCCCATGTCCTCGACATCGATGACCACGGTGGGCTTCCTGTTCTCCTCGAGATGCAGACCGTAGTTGGC
>JAKSHU010000143.1 GCA_024399175.1 archaeon | reverse complement strand
CGATACCGTTGTGGTTGAGCACGACGTTGGTGCTGTCGTATCCAAGGAAGTTGACGGTGCTTCCGAACACCTTGGCGGAGATCATCTCGATCTCGTTGACTCCCTTAATCTGCTTCTGGTTTCCTTCAGCATCCTTGACGGGGATCGCGTTCTCGATGGAGACGGTGTACTCGACCTTGGAGGTTGCGGTGCTGCCGATGGTGGCGACGACCTTTCCGAGCGCGGAGTCGGAGAGGACGATGGCGTTTCCATTGGCGACGACGTAGTTGACAGTGTATCCCTGTGCGGTCTTGACGATGTCGACCTTGACAGGGGTCTTCTCGGCGTCGTCGAGGGTGTATCCAGAGTCGATGGTGACGGTTCCGGTGAAGTCCTTGAGGCTGGTTCCGAACATCTTGTTGATGTCGTCGAGCTTCATGATGACTCCGTTGTTGAAGGTCATCGCACCGACGGCCATGACGGTGTTCTGGTCGGCGGCGGGGTAGGCCTTGTTTCCGGGAACGAATATTTGGACGGTGTCCCCGACCTTGTGGCCGACGAGGGCGTTCTCAATGGTCTCAAGGAAATCGTGGTTTCCGAGTGTGATGGTGGAGACCTTGTAGGTGGTCTTCTTGGAGTAGTTGGCGGTGAACAGGTAGGATTCGCTGTTTCCGACCTTCTCGACGTTGGTGTCGAAGATGACGGGCTTGACAGCCTCGGAGGACTGGTCGTAATATGCGTAGAGCGATCCGACGTACTCGACGTCGATGGAGTCACCGTACTCGACGGTCACGCTGTTGTCCTTGATGTAGTTGTCATTGACGTAGAGTCCGATGACAGCGATGCATGCGATGAGGAAGATGATGAAGCAAACCCAGGTGATGGGCTCCCTCTCCTTCCTGATGTATTCTTTTTCTCCGGCATCTGCCATTATAATCGTCACTCGGATTAGGGTTGTCCTATTAATATGTACCCGAATGCGGTTTAAATACAGACGGGGTCACCGTTGGATATATGCACCATTGGCCTCCGGGGACACGGTTTTATAAGCTCCCCTTCGATTAGTCGGTCATGAGCAGCGCCTCCGAGATGATGGGGAAGGTCCGCGACACCTGCCCCCTGGTCCACCACATCACCAACTACGTCACTGTCAACGACTGCGCCAACATGTGCATCTGCGCCGGCGGATCACCGGTCATGAGCGACGCGGCGGAAGATGTGCCAGACATGGTGAGGATCGCATCTGCGGTGGTGCTCAACATCGGCACCCTCAACCCCCGCACGGTGGAGTCGATGATCCTGGCGGGAAGGACCGCCAACGAGGTCGGCATCCCCGTGGTGCTGGACCCCGTGGGGGTCGGTGCCACCCCCTACCGCACGGAGACCGCCGAGAGGATCCTGAGGGAGGTCAAGGTTTCGGTCATCAAGGGCAACCACGGGGAGATCTCCGTCCTGGCAGGACTCGGCGGAGAGGTCCGCGGCGTCGACTCCCGCTCCTCGGGGGACGACATGTCCGAGGCGGTCGCGAGACTCGCGGAGAGGACAGGGACGGTCGTGGCAGCCACGGGTCCCGTCGACTACGTGTCGGACGGAAGGACCGTCGCGGTGCTATCGAACGGATCGGCGATGATGTCCACCGTCTCCGGCACCGGCTGCATGGTGTCGTCCGTCGTCGGCGCCTACGTCGGAGCCTGCGGAGTCTCGGTCGACTCCGTGGCAGCCGCCATATCGGTCGTGAACATCGCCTCGGAGGTCGCCGTGTCCGGTAGGGACGTGTCCGGACCCGCGTCGTTCAGGACCATGCTCCTCGACTCGGTGCACAGTCTGAGGCCGGAGGACGTGGACAGACTGATCAGGAGGGAATGAATTGTTCGAACTATACGCAATCACAGACAGGAAGATGCTCGGAGAGACCAGCGAGGTCGAGGCCGCACGCCTCTGCTACGAGGCGGGAGCGGATGTCGTCCAGCTCAGGCTGAAGGACGCGGACGGAGGAGAGATGCTCCGCATCGCGAAGGAGATACAGGCGATAGCGAACGAGCACAGCAAGTTCTTCATCGTCAACGACAGGCTCGACGTCGCCATCCTCGCAGGGGCCGACGGAGTGCATCTGGGACAGAGCGACATACCCGTCAAGGAGGCCAGGAGGCTGGCGGGCGAGGACATGCTCATCGGGGTCAGCGTGGATAACGTGGAGGAGGCCGTGAAGGCCGTGGAGGACGGTGCCGACTATCTCGGTGTCGGAGCCATCTTCAACACCAGCACCAAGCCCGACGCGGAACAGGGCATCGGACTCGACGCCATCTACGAGATCAGACAGGCGGTTGACGTCCCCATCGTGGCCATCGGGGGCCTGAACAAGGGCAACATCCTCGACTGCATCCACGTAGGTGCCGACGGTGTGGCCGTCGTGTCCGCCATCATGGCCCAGAAGGACATCAGGGCCGCCGCCCACGAGCTCAAGGTGATGATCCTCAACGACAGGAGGAACAAGCAGTGATCGTCAACGGGGAGGAGGTCACGATCGCCGACGGGACCACCGTGGCTGCGTTCCTCTCGTCCAGGGGCCACGACATCTCCAGAAGCGCGGTCCTCCTCAACGGCAAAGTGGTCCCCCGCGCGAAGCTGGAGTCCACCGCGCTCAGCAACAGCGACCGCATGGAGATCGTCAGCTTCGTCGGGGGCGGATGACGTGAAGGTCACCCTCAACGGAAAGACCCAGAACATCACGCAGAGGACCCTGAACCAGCTGTTCACCTCCCTCTATCCCGACTGCGACGTCGCGGTCATCGACGGAAGGGAGGCGAGGGGACATGTCGTCCTCAAGGAGAACATGGTCATCTACGTCGGCAGGAGCCCCTCCGGAAAGGGAGACCTCGGCGAGGCACTCACGGCCAGGAACCCCGCCGGGACCAGGGACGCCCTGAAGGGGGCCACCGTGGGAATCGCCGGCGCCGGAGGTCTGGGATCCAACATAGCGATGATGCTGGCCCGTGCCGGGATCGGAGGCATCACGGTCGCCGACTTCGACAGCATCGACCTGAGCAACCTCAACCGCCAGAACTTCACAGTGCACGATCGGGGTCATCTGAAGGTCGAGGCCCTGGAGAGGCATCTGCTCGAGGTGAGTCCCTCCATCCGCGTGAAGACGTTCCCCGAAAGACTGGAACCGAGCAGCATCCCGAAGGTGTTCTCCGGATGCGACGTCATCGTGGAGGCCTTCGACGACGCCGAGGCCAAGGCGATGATCCTCGACACCGTGGCCGACAGGATGCCCGACATCCCGCTGGTCTGCGGCAGCGGCATGGCCGGGATGACGGATCCCTCGGACATGGTCACCAGAAGGCTCTCGGACCGCATCTACGTGTGCGGGGACGGCAGGAGCACGATGGACGAGGGACTCCTCTCCACGCGCGTGACCATCTGCGCGGGGCTAATGGCTAATAAGGTGTTGCAGTTGCTCACCCATAGTGAACAAGATGTCTGACGACCTCGTTATCGGCAACAAGCGCTTCAAGTCCAGGTTCATCCTGGGATCCGGAAAGTTCTCCCTCGACATGACTGACAGGGTCATCAGGAACGGAGGGGTGGAGATCGCCACCCTCGCCGTTCGCCGTGTGAACAGCGGCGGACAGGAGAACGTCCTCGACTACATGCCCAAGGGGGTCACGCTTCTTCCCAACACCTCCGGGGCGAGGACCGCCGAGGAGGCCCTCACCATCGCCCAGCTGGCGAGGGAGCTCGGCTGCGGAGACATGGTCAAGATCGAGGTCGTCCGCGACACCGGGTATCTTCTTCCCGACAACGCCGAGACCGTGAAGGCCATCAAGCTTCTCGTCGATGATGGATTCACCGCCCTCCCCTACATGATGCCCGACCTCACCGCCGCCAGACAGATGGCCGATGCAGGAGCCGCGGCCATCATGCCTCTCGCCGCACCCATCGGAAGCAACAGGGGACTCCTCACCAGGGACTTCATCAAGATGATGGTCGACGAGATCGACCTCCCCATCATCGTGGACGCCGGAATCGGACGTCCCTCCCAGGCCTGCGAGGCCATGGAGA
>JAKSHU010000142.1 GCA_024399175.1 archaeon | reverse complement strand
GGTGTAGAACGTGTCGTGGATGAACTTGAGGAGCCTGTGGGTCCTCCTGAGCTCGTATCCCATCAGGGCGAACTGCTCCTGGAGGTTGTTCTTGAACGGCGAGAAGCGCTTGGAGAACCTGGGCTCCGCCGATTTGAACCAGTGCTGCGCGAAGTTCAGTACGATGGTGCTCTTCGCGGTGGGCACGTACGATGCCGACTTGTGCTCCGTGATGTCGAATTTCTGCTCCAGGTTCTCCGGGTCCCTGCTTGATCTCTGATTGCCGTTCAGGGCTCCGCCCTCCCCTCTCGTTTCACTGAATGAAAAAATGAAAAAGGAAAATGAGTTTGAGAGGTGATTGCCTTTCTTCTATATATAAGAGGCCAGACCGTCGCGGAGGGACTCGGCCATCCGATATATATCTGGACGCGATTCCCACGGACATCATGTCCAAAGAGTCGATGACCATCGAGGAACTCCAGAAGGCCGTGTCCGAGCAGGATGCGGAAGCCATGTTCGAGCTCGGAAAACGCACCATCGCCGGGGACGGCGTGGAGAAGGACGCGGAGAAGGGAAGGGACCTCCTCTCATCCGCCGCCGAGGCCGGGGACGTCGCGGCCGCCGAGTATCTCGCCGACCTCTTCAAGGACAGCAAGGATCCCAACGCCCCCGTCTACATCAACCGTTACTACCGCAAGGCCATCGCCGGGGGAAGCGTCACCGCCATCGACAAGCTCGGAAGGTTCCACTACCTCGGTGACGGAGGTTCCTACAGGCACGCCTTCATCCTCTTCGCCGAGTATGTGAAGCGCATGGACGGCGAGGACTGCGACAAGGAGCTGGAGTTCATGGACCGCATGATCCAGAGCAACTGGGTTGAGGGCAACTTCTCCGCCTTCACCGACTGCCTCGAGGTCATGACCGACAACGGGAACCGCACCGCCAGGCGTCTGCTCCTGAGCGACGACCTGCCCGAGGCCTCCGAGCAGTTCGACTTCGACGCCATCGTGGCCGAGGACTTCCCCCTTCCCGAGAAGGCCGCCGCCGAGGAGAAGCCCTCCGACGAGCCCGAGGAGCCCCGCTGGAGGTTCCACGTCGGAAAGGAGAGGGGAAGGCGCGACCTGAAGACAGTCCTCAACAGCATGTGCATCGAGGCCAAGCTCGTCCGCAGGGGAACCTACCGCACCGCCAAGGGAAAGGAGATCGAGGAGCAGATCGCCAGGCTCGCCGAGATGGGATACGACATTACCTACGACTTCAGGTACGACAAGTGGACCATCAAGGAGAAGGCCGCCTCCTCCAGGTGAGTCTCCCGGAACACGATCCAATCATTTTTCTGAATCACCATGTGGAAGATCGGCGACATCGAGATTGACGGACGCGTGGTCCTGGGACCTATGTCCGGTTACACCACGCCGGCCTTCCGCGACTTCATGAAGCCCTTCGGGGTCGCCGTCTCATATACGGAGATGGTCTCCGACATGGGCTGCATCCACGGGATGGACACCACCCGTGCGTTCATCGAGTATCCGCCCAACCGCGTGACCGGGGTACAGCTCTTCGGAAGCAGGCCCGAGAACCTCGTGAAGGCGTCCGAGTTCGCTATGAAGGTGAATCCGGACATAGACTTCTTCGATGTCAACATGGGTTGTCCCGTGCCCAAGGTCAACCGTTCCGGTTCCGGCTCCGCACTGATGAAAGATCCCAAACTGTGCGGGGAGATCGTCCGTCAGCTCAAGAGGAACTGTGACGTTCCGGTGACCGCCAAGAACCGACTCGGATGGTCCTCCGGCACCATCAACTTCAGGGAGGTCATCCGCGAGCTGGAGGAGGCGGGTGTCGATGCCATCGCCATCCACGCTCGCACCCGCGAGGAACGTTATGCGGGCTCGCCCCATTACGACATGATCGAAGGTCTGAGGAGGGAGATGTCCGTCCCTCTCATCGTCTCCGGCAACATCTATCTCCTGGAGGACGCCATCGAGGCCCAGAGGATCACCGGGGCTGACGGTGTGATGGTTGCCAGGGGAGGAATCGGGAATCCATATCTCTGCACCCAGATCGATCACTATTTCCGCACCGGGGAGAGGCTCCGCAACCCGACAGTGTCCCAGCAGGTGGACTGGTGCCTGCAGCTCGCCGACGCCGTCATAGAGGAGCTTGGAACGGACGCCGCGATGAGGCGTCTGAGAAGCTATGCGCCCCACTTCATAGCGGGATGCTACCGCAGCAGGGAGTACAGGAACATGCTGACCCAGATACAGTCCCGCGATGACCTGGTGGAGATCCTCGAGAGGATAAGGCTGAAGCTGGGTGACGATGTCATAAACAACGACGGTCGCATCGATCAGCCGACGGTCTGAGCCTTCGCCCGGGGTATGGTGATGAGGACCTTGGTTCCCACGCCGACTGTGCTCTCGATGTCCATTCTTCCGTTGACCATCTCTGCCAGCCTGGAACGCACGTTGCTGATTCCGATGCATTCATCCTCGTCATCGAGGATCTCGGTGTCGAAACCCACACCGTCGTCCTCGATGCTGACATAGTGCGCGTCCTCGTCGCAGTAGGTCCTGATGGTGATGCGTCCTCCGTTCTCCCTCATCGTGACCCCGTGCCTGACGGCGTTCTCCACCATCATCTGTATGCTGAGGGCGGGGATGAAGAACATCCTGTCCTGGATGTCGATGACCACGTCGAGCTTGTCCTTGAAGCGTCTCTTCTCGAGGTCGAGATAGATCTCCAGGTGCTCGAACTCCGCCCTGAAGGGGACGGCGTGCTTGCAGGAGAGGGTCTCCAGGTTGCCCCTCAGGTACTTTCCGAAGTCCGCGATGGCGTCGACGGTCTCCTGGGGGTTGCCCTTTATGTTCATTATGGAGGTCAGCGAGTTGTACAGGAAGTGGGGCTGGATCTGCGAGTACATGACCTGGAACCTCTTCTCCGTGAGCTCCTTCTCGCGGAGCAGGCCGTCCCTTCCCCTGCTGACGTAGATGTTGCTGTAGATGAGCAGCAGGCAGACGATCAGCGAGGTGTAGAGGAAGGAGATCCCGTAGAAGAAGAGCTGCAGGATGGTGGCCACGATGGGGATGATCGTGTAGCCGATGGCGGTGACCTTCCTCCTGGTGCTGGTGCCGTACGCGAGGATGGAAGCCATGATGGCGAGCATCATAACGAGTGCTGGCACGTTGCCTGCGATGATGAGGTCCCCTCTCTGGTAGAATCCCGCGTCATCTATGGTGAAGACCCATCCCGTGACGCACGTGAGACAGGTGTTGACGGAACCGACGATGATCATCGCCACGATGATGACGTCCACGATCCTGCGGGCCCTCTCCGGCAGCGCCAGGTCCTTCTGGATGTTGTTCCAGAACGCACCGATGATGAGCAGGATGATCACGAACAGGCCGATGTTGGACAGCCACAGGGCGTTGGAGTGGGCGGGATCGCCGTCCACGATCCAGTTGGTGGAGTCGCAGAACAGGATCAGGCATTCCAGGAAGATGAGGATCAGGAAGGAGTTCTCGTCACCGCTGCCTTTCTTATCTATAAGGATCGAACCGTAGAGGATGACGCAGACCAGCATCCCCATGCAGTCGACACCGACGTTCAGGAGGTTGAGCTTGGAGAGCGCATCAAGCCTGAGGACGGCCACGGTGTAGGCGCCGTCGAGGCACATCAGCACGGTCAGGATGAAAAGCAGGCACAGGGCCCTTGTCTTGAACTGCTGGGTTGTCCTCAGGTGCATCGCAAGTAAATCCTGATTCAGATAGATAAAGGGCGTGTAAGGAAAATGAAAGATCCCCATCCATCGCTGGATGGGTGTTGGGTTTGGATCGATCCTCAGAGGGTGATGTCCAGGCCGAGCTTCTCGTTGAGCTCCTTGTACCTGTTCCTGATGGTGACCTCGGTCACACCCGCGACATCGGCGACCTCCCTCTGGGTCCTCCTCTCGTTGGTGAGGATGGATGCGATGTAGATGGAGGCGGCGGCTACTCCGGTGGGTCCCCTTCCGGAGGTAAGCTCCTTGTCGGTGGCGTCCTTGAGGATCTCGATGGCCTTGTTCTGGGTGTTTCCGGAGAGCTTCAGCTCGGAGCAGAACCTCTGGATGTAG
>JAKSHU010000141.1 GCA_024399175.1 archaeon | reverse complement strand
CGACCTCTTCCCCGAGAGAAACTCGATTTTCTTCGGGTGCATGATAAGAAGCTGATTGTTCTGCTTCTGTGGAATCGATGTATATCGAGGTTGTATATAAACCTTCTCAAACTCGATTTCAACCGAAGGATTTCAATCGCTTCAATAATTCGCATTTAGGTTGCGAACCACACAATGACTTGCATCGCGCATAACCGAGTAGACACATCTCCTATAAATAATTTTTCAGCCACTCGCTGTTCATGGCAGGAACAGGGTGAAAAACAGGTCGGGAATCAACTTTTTCAAAGTGAGAATGTCCGCATAATAGATCGAGATATGGTCATCGGAATGCACGCGGCGATTGAGGATCTTCGAGATGACGGCGACCTCCGTGCGTCCTTCCGCCTTCCATCCGCCGGATTCCGAACTGGGATCGGTGGAGATGAATATCGGCAGACGCAGAGTCAGCTTCTCCTGCACAGTGCAGATGCCGTCGAGATACTCGATACCCTGGGGCTCGAAGGATATTGTCTCCCCGCTCTTAGTGGAGTATGTGTAGTCACCGTTGTCGATGTAGTCGGCCAGTGAACGGCGGTTCACAGGAATGTTGCTGTTCATGCTGGCGAGCATGCGCGTCACATCGCGCGGATCGTCCTCGATTCCATAGGGCATGGGACCCTTATTCCTTTATTATATAATAAAGAAAAACAGACTATTATAGTCGGCAGAGGATACGGAGTGTCGTGACAGACGAAACCGCTCTGCAGGATGCGTTGTCTACCCATCCCTGCTTCAACCCGGAAGCCCACAGCAAATATGCGCGCATGCACATCCCCGTTGCACCGAAATGCAACATACAGTGCAACTACTGCAACAGGAGGTATGACTGCAGCAACGAATCCCGCCCCGGCGTGACCAGCGAGGTCCTCACTCCCGAACAGGCGGCGGACAAGATCGGATTCGTCCTTGAAAAGATCCCCAACCTGAAGGTCATCGGTATCGCGGGACCCGGAGACCCCCTCGCCAACGAGGAGACATTCCGCTCGCTTGAACTTATCAGGGAGAGGTTCCCTGACCTCACCCCCTGCATCTCCACCAACGGTCTCGCACTGCCGGAATGCGCCGAACGTCTCCACTCCCTGGGAGTCAGATTCATAACGGTCACCATCAACGCCAATGATGCCGAGACGGGATCACGCGTCTACGGTTCCGTCCTCTGGAACGGAAGAAGGTACACTGGAACGGAAGGTGCACGGATCCTGCTTGAGAACCAGCTGAAGGGCATCGAGATGTGCAGCAAAATGGGAATGATCGTCAAGACCAACATCGTGATGATTCCCGGAATAAACGTCGACACCATCCCCGACCTCGTGAAGAGAGTCAGATCCCTGGGGGCATACATCGTGAACATCCTGCCCCTTATCCCCGTCCCCGGGACCGTGTTCGAGAATCTCCAGGGCCCGACCCCTGCTGAACGCAAGGCCCTCATGGACCTCTGCTCCTCCGATGCCCGGATGATGCGCCACTGCAGACAGTGCCGCGCGGATGCCATAGGGCTCCTGGGAGAGGACCGTTCCTCCGAGTTCACGGGATGCGGGTATGGTCATGCCGACGGGCGCGGACCAAGCGATGAGGTCCCCAACATGGTCCGTATCAATGTGAACAGGACACTCACTGTCGCCGTGGCAAGCGATGGCGGACTTGAGGTCGACTCCGGATTCGGGAACACCGGATGCTTCAGGATTTTCAATGTCGAGGAACAGGGGAACGTGCATCTCCGCGACGTGCCCACGGTCATCGGGGACGACACCCTGGTGGGCAGGACGCACCGCGACCGCATCGAACACATCGTGGACACACTTGACGACTGTGACGTCATAATCGTCAGGGAGATCGGGGACATGCCCCGCAGGATCATCGAGTCGAGAGGCAAAAGGGTCATCCTGTGCTCGGGAGGCATGGAGGATGCACTGGCCTTGATCCGCTGATTTCTGACGGGACGACCCATTCCCGACAGCCATCGTATATATCAGAGTACAATATCACACGAATCATTGGAGAGCATCATCATGGAAGCTCAGGAACTCAGAGACGCATACATCAATTTCTTCAAGTCCAAAGGACACGCACAGATCAGATCCGCATCCCTCATCCCGGAGAACGACCCCACCGTCCTCTTCACCACCGCGGGAATGCACCCTCTCGTGCCCTACCTCCTCGGTGAAAAGCACCCCGCAGGAACCAGACTCACCGACTACCAGAAATGTGTGAGGACCGGAGACATCGAGGATGTCGGAGATGCCAGCCACCTCACCTTCTTCGAGATGCTCGGAAACTGGTCCCTCGGCGACTACTTCAAGAAGGAGTCCATCACCTGGAGCTACGAGCTCCTCAGGACCGTGCTCAAGCTCACCCCCGAGCAGCTCGCCGTCACCGCCTTCGCCGGAGACGAGGATGCACCCAGGGACGAGGAGACCGCACAGATCTGGATCGAGCAGGGAATCGCCAAGGACCATGTGTTCTTCCTCCCCAAGGAGGACAACTGGTGGGGACCCGCCGGACAGACCGGCCCCTGCGGACCCGACACCGAGATCTTCTTCATCGACCAGACCAAGAAACCCTGCGGACCCGAGTGCAGACCCGGATGCCACTGCGGATACTACACCGAGATCTGGAACAACGTCTTCATGCAGTACTTCAAGGACAAGGACGGAAAGTTCACCCCTCTGAAGCAGAAGAACGTCGACACCGGAATGGGACTCGAGAGGGCTCTCCGCGTCCTCTGTCACACCGAGACCGTCTACGAGACCCCCCTGTTCACCGGAATCATCGGAAGGATCGAGGAGATGTCCGGAAAGAAGTACGACGAGGACAAGAAGGCATTCAGGGTCATCGCCGACCACATCAGGGCCTCCACCTTCCTCATCGCGGACGGAGTCGTCCCCACCAAGATGGGTGCGGGATACATCCTCAGGCGTCTCATCAGAAGGGCAAGCAAGTACATGTCCTCCCTCGGAATCGAGGGAGTCCGTATGAAGGAGGTCTCCCAGGTCGTCATCGACGAGTACTCCACCGCCTACCCCGAACTCAAGGCGAACGAGGCCACCATCCTCACCACCATCTCCGAGGAGGAGGAGAAGTTCCACAAGAACCTCGCCAAGGGAATGAGGAGGTTCGATGAGATGATCGCCGCCAACGGCGACTGCAAGGTCCTCAACGGAGAGAAGGTCTTCCAGCTCTTCGACACCTTCGGATTCCCCATCGAGCTCACCAAGGAGCTTGCGGAGGAGAAGGGCTTCGAGGTCGATGTCGAGGACTTCAACAACAGGTTCAAGAAACACCAGGAGACCTCCAGGATGGACACCAACCAGACCTTCAAGGGAGGACTGGCGGACCACTCCGAGGAGACCACCAAGCTCCACACCGCGACCCACCTCCTCAACGCCGCTCTCAGGAAGCTCGTCAGCGAGGACATCCGCCAGAAGGGAAGCAACATCACCCCCGAGAGACTCAGGTTCGACTTCAACATCGACAGGAAGCTCACCCCCGAGGAGCTCGCGGCCATCGAGAAGTTCGTAAACGACGCCATCAAGGCCGCCATCCCCGTCGTCTGCGAGGAGATGTCCCTCGAGGAGGCCAGGGCCAGGAACGCCATCGGAGTGTTCGACAACAAGTACGGCGAGAAGGTCAAGGTCTACACAATGGGAGATGTCTCCTGCGAGATCTGCGGAGGACCTCACGTGCAGAACACCAGCGAGCTCCAGGGATTCAAGATCCAGAAACAGGAGAACGTCGCCGCCGGTGTCAAGCGTATCAAGGCAGTCGTCGGAAAGTTCGACTGAAAACATTTTTCGGGGAGAAATCCCCGACATCTTTTACACCCGTTCCATAACCGGACGGCATATTCCTAGAATGATCGTCTCGGATGGAACAGGATTACGCCCACACGAATCCTTGTGGACAGATCAGACGATGAAGTGTGCAGGGACTTCCCGCATCGAACGACACTGACGGAAACAGTCAGACCGTGATGAAAGCACACACGAATGAAGAACGCGTGAACCAAATTTTGATAGAATATAGAAGAAAGGTGGACTGGGCGCGATTTGAACGCGCGACTTCTTG
>JAKSHU010000140.1 GCA_024399175.1 archaeon | reverse complement strand
AAAATGCGGACTCAAAGAAGAGGAGTACAGCTTAGGAATTATCGAACGGTCTAGGATTCCAGCCAATCGATAAATAGGACTCGGACATAACATCCAACATATATGCATCGGCAGTCACGCCGATGCTGGCACATCAATGGGAAATCTCGAGATTCCCACAAATTGTGATATGATGAACGCAAACAGTCAGGGACTAAGCAAGACGGAGATGGTGGAGGAATACCATCATCTCATCGCAAGGAGACTCATAATCCTGGGTGTGTGCATCGTGGGCATAGTGATCTTCGTTGGATTGCTATCGATCGCGAGCTACCCGGACATCACCATCCAGAAGACCTACGAGATCATCCTGAACCACTTGATGGGAAAGACGTATCCCAAATCAAGCTACGAATGGTGGGCGGACCGCTACATCTGGAATACCGCCATGCCCCACGCGGTCGTGGCCATCCTAGCAGGTGCCTCCCTCGCCATCTGTGGAACCCTAATGCAGGCCCTGATGGGCAATCCCCTCGCCGATCCCTACAGCACCGGAATCTCCTCCGGAGCCTGTTTCGGAGCGGTGTCCGCCATCGTCGTTGGCGCCTACTTCGCAGGATTCAACGGGGAGTCCGGACTCATCCTCAACGCCTTCCTCGGCTCTCTGATCCCCGCCGCCATCATCATCGTCCTGGCAGGCAGGATAAGGATGACCCCGGCCACCCTCATCCTGCTGGGAACCGCGATATCGTACTTCTTCAACTCCATGATCACCTACCTGATGGTGACCGCCAACGTAGAGAAACTCAAGGACGCGTACATCTGGCAGATCGGTCACCTCGACGGGATGACCTGGGGCTCCGTCCCCGTCATGGCCGTCGTGACGATCGTGGGCAGCGTGTTCATCATGACCATGTCTAGCAAGCTGAACGTCATAGCCAACGGTGACAACACCGCTATCAGCCTGGGAGTGGACATCCAGAAGTTCAGGACAGTCTGCCTCATCCTGATGGCCCTGATGACGTCCGCTGTCGTCGCATACACCGGAATCATCGGATTCGTGGGACTCGTGGCCCCCCATCTTGTCAGGATCGTCATCGGATCCGACAACAAGTTCGTCATCCCCATATCAATGGTCGCGGGAGCGTTCGTCCTGCTGTTGTCGGACTACATCTCGATGCAGCTGTCGACGATACCCATCGGCGTGGTCACGAGCCTCATCGGAAGCCCGCTGTTCTTCATACTCATCGTGTGGCAGAGCAGGCGCACGGGGGCGATATACTGAACGGCAAAGCGGAAGCCCGGCATGCATACAAGAGTGCGAACAGGAGGAAGATCCTGTTCATCCTCCTCTTCTGCGCGGTCATCGTAGGCTCGTTCTTCCTGACCCTCGGATTCGGAGTGTACCACATCTCCCTCTTCGACTCGTGGGCCACATTCATCAACCACCTCACGGGCAACATCCAGGACGCGGATGCGGACTACTACATCTGGGACGTGCGCACACCCCGTGCCATCGGTGCGCTGTGCGTCGGAATCAGCCTCGCGGTCGCGGGAGTCGTCATGCAGAACAACTTCAGGAACCCTCTCGCAGACCCCTACACGATGGGAATCTCGTCCGGAGCGTTCCTGGGAGCATGCGTCTACATCATCGCCGGTGTCACGATCCTCCCCCTCGGAGGTCTGTCCGGCGGAGTCGGCAACGCTTTCCTGTTCTCCCTAATCCCCGCGGGGATTATCGTCCTCGTATCCTACTTCAGGAAGATGACACCCACCGCGATGATCCTCACCGGAATCGCCATCATGTTCCTGTTCAGCTCCATATGCCAGATCCTCATGATCACCGCATCCTCCGAGACCATGGCGAGCGCATACGAATGGAGAGTCGGTTCCCTCAGCAGAATGAGGTGGGACTACGTGCCGGTAATGATCGGGGTGTCGTCCGTCCTGGTCGTGGTCATCTGGTTCCTCTCGGACAAGCTCAACGTGATGTATGCGGGAGACCGTGCGGCACAGTCGCTCGGCGAGAAACCTTCTCTTGTCAGGATCCTCACCCTCGTGCTCGCGTCCCTCCTCACGGCATCCGTCGTCGCCTACACCGGAACCATCGGATTCATCGGTCTGGTAGGTCCGCACGTCGCGAGGATATTCGTGGGTTCCAACAACAGGTACCTGATCCCCGCCTCCGCGGCATTCGGTGCGGCGTTCGTGCTTCTGGCGGATTCCCTGGCGAAGGTTTCAGGAATCAACGGACTCCCCGTGGGAGTCATCTGCTCCATGGTCGGCGGACCGCTGTTCATCATAATCCTCATAAGACAGAGGAAGAGCGCCTGGGCCTGAGATACATCTCATCACCGGAGGGCGGGTTCCCTCCGGAAAACCCTTTACTTCCACTTCTGATCCGAACTGTCCTCACATCAACCTTGATGCCATCCAGATCCTATACCCCATAGGGGACCGCTCTGTCCAAAAAATACATAACTTTATATACTGAATGTATATAGGGAGATTCAACAGTCCCGGTAGTGTAGCGGCCTATCATGAGGCCCTGTCGAGGCCTCGACTCGGATTCGAATTCCGACCGGGACGCCATCTTTTATTTTGGCCTCGTTTCAAAGACTTCTTCTGAAGCATCCTCTCGTTCTCCCAATGCGTAGTTTTATACCCTACCTGCCGATGCACACTTCATGCGTTGGTTGCTAAGAAGCAAGATCCACAGGGCCACGGTCACCGAGGCCAGACTTGACTACGAAGGCAGCATCACCATTGATGCGGATCTTCTGGACAGGTGCGGAATGTGGGTCGGGGAGAAGGTCACTGTCGTCTGCATCGAGACAGGCGCACGTTTTGAGACCTACACCCTTCCCGGAGAGAGGGGCAGCGGAATCATCGCACTCAACGGAGCGGCGGCAAGGCTCGCTGCACCCGGAGACAAGGTCATCATCATGGGCTACGAGCTCGTGAACGAGCCCATCAAGGCCAAGGTCCTTCTTGTCGACATGAACAACAAGGTCGCCAAGGAGCTCTCGTACTGATGTTCCGCGTGTTCTCCGACGGAGGGTCCAGAGGCAACCCCGGACCATCGGCGTACGCCATAGTCGTCACCAAGGACGGGAAGATCGTCCACGAGCATTCCGAGTTCCTGGGTATCCACACCAACAACTACGCGGAGTACAGGGGACTCATCGCCGGGATTACCGAGGCCATCAAGCTCGGTGCTAAGGAGGCGGAGTTCATCATGGACTCCCAGCTCGTCATCAGGCAGATGACCGGGCAGTACCAGGTCAAGAACGCCGACATGAAGGAGCTCTACAACGACGCGAAGTCCCTGGCGGCCCTGATCCCCAAGGTGACGTTCACGAACGTCAGACGCTCCGAGCTTCTCATTCCCCGTGCGGACGCCCTCCTCAACGAGGAGATGGACCGTCACCGCTGACGACACCCACAAATACGGGATGATGGATATGGACACTTATGTTGGACCAGCCATCCAAGTCAACCCATCCCGACGGCGAGACCAGATTCCGCTATCTCACGGCGCTGGAACTTCTCCGTTCCGACCGCACCCCCGATGCGGTGAACATCCTCGAGAGGAACATCAGCGATGGCTGTGTCGAATCAATGGTGCTTCTCGGAACCATCCTGGCCGACGGGGACGAGGAACAGAGAAGGCGCAGCATCCACCTCTTCAAAATGGCTACTGAGCGGGGCAGCGATTCCGGCATGAGGAATCTCGGCTACTGCTATGCCATCGGACTCAACGTGGAGAAGGACAAGGCCCGCGGCGCCCAGCTGTACATCGAATCCGCCAAGAGGGGGAATGCCAGATCCGCGTGCAACATCGGCGTGATGTACGACTACGGCAACGGTGTCGAACAGAACCGCGAGGAGGCGTTCCGCTGGTACACCCTGTCCGCGGAAAGAGGATATTCCAGAGGGATGACGAACCTCGGAGAGTACTATCTCTGGGGCAGAGGCACCGCCAAGGATGTCCAGTCCGCGATAAAATGGTTCAAGGCATCCGACAGCCCCCGCGCCAACTACAGGCTCTACGAGATCTACACCGGAGAGGAGGGATTCCAGGACTCCGTGTTCGGAAGATGGCATCTGGAGCGGTCGGCGGACATGGGCTATTCCAAGGCGATCAACGCCTTCGCCAAGGTGCTCGACTCCGAG
>JAKSHU010000014.1 GCA_024399175.1 archaeon | reverse complement strand
TTTCCGCCAAGCTCACCGGAAGGAGGGTGCTCACGATGACCACCGCCAACCCCGACGAGCTCCACGACATTATCCACAGAAACAGGAGACAGGACTGATGCAGGCAACATTCCACTGGCTCAGGATCGAGACGTTCTGCTATGCGACCGAGAAGGAGGATCTGGTGGCCCAGACCTTCGCCGACCTGGTCGGGACCGACGAGTTCCAGACCGACATCAGCGAGAGCGAGCACGGCAACCAGATGATCGTCCTCCAGCACATGGTCACCAAGCAGAGGGAGATGAACGCCCTGTTCACCAGGCTGGAACCCGTGGTCCTCCAGAAGTTCATCGACGACATGGAGAACAGGATCGACGACGACTGCGTGTTCTACACCCGTCTCGACAAGCAGAAGGCGGTGTGCGGAGAATACTGGATCGCACACCACGGAGATGTCATCTCCATAACCGGCAAGGTCGCATCGAACCCTGCGAAGAAGGAGGTCGCCATGAGGAACATGACCGACTTCCTCCAGAAACTGCTCACTCCTCAGGAGTGACCTCTTCCTTCTCCTCTTCATCCTCCTGTCCGGAACGGAGGATGAAGCTCACCTCCTTTATGCGGCGGGAACGGATGGACTTCACGATCATCTCGACCCCGTCACACTCCACGACGTCGCCGATGATGGGCATCCTGCCGAGACGGTAGTTGATGTATCCGCTGACGGTGTAGGAGTCGTAGTCCTCCGTGTCGAAGTCAAGACCCAGCTTGTTCATTATCTCCTCGAGGTTGGCGTCTCCGAGGACCGTGTAGGAGTCGTCGGACTCCCTCGTGCAGATCTGCTTGACATCGTCGCTCTCGTCCCAGATCTCGCCCACGAGCTCCTCCAGGAGATCCTCCATGGTGACGAGACCAAAGGTCCCTCCGTAGTCGTCGAGGACGATGGCCATGTGCAGCTTGGACTTCTGAAGCTCGTTCATGACCATGTCGATGCTCGCCTCCTTGGGCACGAACTTGACGGGACGGAGGATGTCGGCGATCCTGAGGTTCTTCTTGGTGTTGTACTTCATGAAGAAGTCCTTGAAGAACACGGCTCCGATGATCCTGTCGACGCTTCCCTCATAGACGGGGATCCTGGAGAACTCCGTCTCGATGAAGAGGTTCTTGAGGTCCTCCACGTTGGAGATGATGCTGACGGTGGTCATGTCCACGCGGGGGACGCAGATCTCCCCGACCTGCGTGTCGTCGAACTCCAGGGCGGACTTGACGAGCTCGCTCTCGCTCTTCTCCAGGGTTCCCTCCTGCTGGATCTCGTCGATCATCAGACCCAGCTCCTCCTCGGTGATGGTCTGGTCGGACTCCTCCGCACCGGTGACGCGGGTGACACCCTGGTTGACCTTGAGGAAGACCGCGGTGATGGGGGAGAGCACGCGGATGGCGATGGAGATGGCACCGCTCATGCGGATTGCCATCATCTCGGGATTCTTCTTGGCGATGGTCTTGGGCGCGATCTCCCCGATGATCAGAAGAAGGGTGATCATCAGGAGGGTGGCCGCGACGGTTCCCCACAGGTCGCCCTGGTCGGCATCGTTGAGGATCGCCATCATGATGGAGCACATCAGATAGGTGCAGATGGTGGAGGACGCGATGTTGACGATGTTGTTGCCCACGAGGATGGTGGTGAGGAGCCTGTCGAAGTCCTCGGCGTTGGCGAGGGTGCGGGAGATCCTCCTGTCGGACTCCTCGGCCTCCATCGCCCTGAGCCTCGGCTTGCTCATTCCGGTGTACGAGGTCTCCGAGGCGGAGAAGAATGCGGACAGTGCGAGGAGCACGACCATCAGCGCGATGAGGACAATGTGTGTGAATTCCATCTGTGGGGGTTCTCCTGGGAACGGCCGTTCCCGAGCGAATTATGAATCTCCCATTGAAAACTACGATTTAAGATTGCGTGCGATTTCTCGCGCGCGTTAGTATATTTTATACTAATAATACAATACGAAAGCCCGGTAATAGAAATGGTCGAGTTCAAATACGAAATCATCGAGACTATCGCAGTCCTCTACGAGTCCCCCAAGGGATGGACCACCGAGCTCAACATCATCAGCTGGAACGACAAGGAGCCCAAGTACGACATCCGCCAGTGGGCCCCCGACAGAAGCAAGATGGGCAAGGGAATCTCCCTCTCCAAGGAAGAGGTCGAGTTCCTCAAGAAGGCCCTCAACTCCAGAGAGGAGCTCTGAGATCCCCCGGGATCCCAGACCCAAACCCCTTCTCCTTTTCCACACACCGTGATTCATATGACATCCGGAAGATACTGCACCGAGTGCGGCAACGAACTCAGTCCCTCCGACAGATTCTGTCCCGCCTGCGGCGCCACCGTCCGCGAGTGCGGGGAGCCTGTGGCCCCCGTCGCGGAGACCACCTATGCGAGACCCGTCGCAGTCAACGGCGGAATGACGCACAAGATCGCGATGCTGGGACTCCTGTGGGGCATCATCGCCGTGTTCAGCGGGGCCTTCGTCCTCCTGGACCTCGGATCGATGGTGGACACCTTCATCGAGACCGCCCAGTCGATGGACGCGGGGAACGGCCAGAACCTCTGGGAATACCTCCTGTCGAACGGATTCGGCAGAGGGGACGTCCAGAACATCTACACGATCCTGGGAGTCGGATTCCTCGTCTCCGGCGCGTGCGCCCTCGCATCCGCCCATCTGACCCACAGGAGGCAGAACCACAGCGTGGCCCTCATGCTGATGCTGATCAGCGCGCTGACCTCGGCCATGGGCATGCTGTCACTGATCGTCGGACTCGTCGTCTCATACTATCTCTACAAGAGCAAGGACGAGTTCGAATCCTGAAAACCATTGAAAAAACACATCTCCCCTCGCGAGAGGGGAGTAAGATGTTTTGTTGAATTGTAGATCTCACCAGTTCTGGGCCTGGATCTCGAAGAATGCCTGCGGGTGCTTGCAGACGGGGCAGACCTTGGGGGCCTCCTTTCCGACGTGGAGGTGTCCGCAGTTCCTGCACTTCCAGACGTAGACCTGGTCCCTTGCGAAGACGACACCCTCCTCAATGTTCTTCAGGAGAGCGAGGTAGCGCTCCTCGTGGGTCTTCTCGATGGCACCGACCATCCTGAAGAGGTTGGCGATCTGGTCGAATCCCTCGGCCCTTGCGTCCTCCTCGAACTTCTTGTACATGTCGGTGTGCTCGTAGTTCTCTCCTCCGGCGGCATCCTTGAGGTTCTCGACGGTGGCGGGGACCCCTCCGTTGTGGAGCTGCTTGAACCAGAGCTTCGCGTGCTCCTTCTCGTTCTCGGCGGTCTCCATGAAGATCTCGGCGATCTGCTCGTATCCCTCCTTCTTCGCCTGGGATGCGTAGTAGGTGTACTTGGTCCTGGCCTGGCATTCTCCCGCGAACGCGGTCATCAGGTTGGCTTCGGTCTTGGATCCTTTTAGTTCCATCTTTATACCTCGGTATTGGGATGGTTCCCGTTCGATATATATCTGTGGCAGACGGGGAGGAGGGACCGCACACCTTTTATGACTCGAGGTGATAGACATCCCAATGGGCATTGTGAACAGATCCCTCTCAGTTTTCGGGATGAAGGCAGGCGACAAGATCGAGAAGGAGATCCCCGTGGCGGGGATCCGTTCCATCTCCAGTCTCGCCTACGCCGCCGATGCCCACGGCGGACACTTCCTCGACATGATATGGACCAGGGAGGCTCCCTCGCCGATGCCCATCATCATCTACTTCAACGGCACCGGGTTCCATCACACCAACAAGAGCCGCGGAAGCAACATCTGCAGGATGCTCGCCAAGAGGGGATACCTCGTGATCAACACGGAGTTCAGGGACCTCAGGAGGGGAGTCACGGTGAAGGACCAGATAGAGGACGTCCTGACGATGGTCAGATGGCTCAGGAAGAACTCCCACAGGGCGCAGATGGACTTCGACAACGTCTACATCGCATCCTCGGGATACGGCTCCCTGATGGCCTTCTGGACGGCCCTGATGTTCAACGGGGGACGTCTCACGGACGCACTGGGTCTCGAGGACCCCGAGATAAGGATCAAGGGCCTCGGGATGTTCACGGGGATGACCGACACGGAGAACGGCGACGCCCACATGAGGAGGATCGCCGAGTCCATCCGCAGGATAGGCAGGACCGACCCCGGGCTGGAGGAGACCCTGCTCGCCTGGCAGAATCACGACCTCAGAAGGATGCCGCCCGTGTTCCAGGTGACCTCGGACTCGGACTCCGCATATCCGGACGTCGTGAAGATGGACCGTCTCCTGGAAATGAACCGCATCCCCCACGAGCTGATGGAGTTCGAGGCGGGGGTCAACCGCACCAACTGCTTCATGGAGGAGCACACCACCACCAACGAGTGCACCCGTGCCATCTCCAGAATGCTCAGCTTCTTCGAGCAGAATCAGTGACGGAGACGGCTGAGGAATCCCTGCTTCTTGAGATTGCCGTTCCTGTCGTACTTCGTCCTCATCAGGAGGTCCAGGTTCTTCCTCGCGGAGATGCTGTTGGGCCTGAGCCTGAGGACCTCCTCCAGCTCCTCCTTCGCCTTGGGGTAGTCCTTCAGGTCGTTGAGCAGCAGGACGGCGTAGTCCTGGTGGTACTCGTAGGCGGACGGGGCGGCGCGGATGGCCCTCTCATAGTACTCCCCGGCCTTGGGGAAGTCGACCATCTGCTTCCTGAGGAAGACGGCGTATGCCGCACAGACCTTCGCGTAGTCCGCGGGATCCTTCCTGGCGGCTACGAGCTCCACCAGGTGCGAGTAGTCCCTGTCGACCTGCTCGCGGTACTTCTTGTGGGTCATCTTGACCGTCGTGGAGGCCTTGAGCGCGTCGACGTTGTCGGGATCCATGTCGAGGATCACGTCCAGCTGGGTTATGCCAAAATCACGGTCGTCCAGCTTGTAGATGTAGAGACGTGCGAGCTCCAGCCTGGGGGCGATGCAGTAGGGATCGGTGGAGAGATACTGTTCCAGGGTGGCGACGGCTCCCTCGGGGTTGCCTCCCTCCTCCTGTCTCTTGGCCTTGCAGATCGCTTCGTATGCCGGGTCGCTCATGGTGCCAGCACCACAGCCTGCCTATTTATTTCTGCTTCTTGCGCAGGTAGAAGTTCCTTACGATTCCGTTCTTGAACGGGACGTAGAAGGTGTTGATGTACGTGAAGGACACCAGCGCGGAGAGGCACGCCATGAAGACGATGTATCCGGTGTAGTGGGTGAGGATTCTGAGTCCGTCCATGTTGGTGTACAGGGAGATCCAGAGCAGGGTCAGGAACAGCGCGATGTAGAAGGATGGGTGGAAGAGCTTGTCCCTGGCGTTCTCCCAGAGGGTGATGGGCCTGTTGCCCGCGGAATGCGCCTTGGCCCCGAGGGAGCGCACGATGCTGACGGGGATTACCATCACGGACACGAAGAGCGAGAGGAGCATTATGATGACCATCATCTCCGCGTAAGGAATGGTGCCGAGGAAGACGGGGTTGAGGAAGAGATACGACGCGATGACAAGTCCGATGACCATCTCGTAGCCGAACAGCCTGAGGAACACGGCCTTCTGCAGGACGGTGTCGTCCAGCTCGGGCTCGATGGTGACCTCGGTCACGTCGATCACGGAGGGAATCATGAAGAACCCGCGCGCCTTGCGGCAGAGCTTGGAGTCGTCGTTCTTCTCGAGGCTGAGGAGCACGCGGTGGTAGTTCTTCCTGAAGTAGGCGACAACGACCGCGATGACGCCGTAGGACGCCAGCAGGCAGCAGGTCAGGAGCACGTAGAGACCCAGGATGACCGTGTACATGGTGATGTCCAGTCCGCTCTCGTGGATGAACCAGATGAATCCGGAGATGAACTTGTTCGGTCCTCCGAGGTTGTCCCCGAAGACGAACCAGAGCACGAGACCCAGCAGCGTCGCCAGTCCGAACAGGATCGGGATGACGTAGCGTCTCTTGAAGACGGTGTGCTCGGAGAGCACGACAACGGGCAGACCCAGTATGACGAATCCGGCCGTGTACGAGACGCACAGCGAGTAGAGAAGGTGCGCCAGAGGGGTGCTGTGCTCTCCCCAGTCGAGGATGAACAACACGATCGCGATGACCGCGAATGTCACGACGAAGGCGGGGAAGCACCTGAAGATGAAACGGTCCAGCTTGTCCTGCTTGGTCTCCTGGTCCCATCCGGGATTCAGTGTCAACCACTGTCTCAGCTTGGGAGGGATGCGGATGCTGCCGATGGCCGGGCGCTTCATGTGACCCCATCCGATTGATAGCATAAGAACGTTGGCCGAGACGGTTCCCGCCGTCCGAACCGGGAGGCCACCCAATATATACTAAGCCCAGATAGTCACACCCATGGCATACGAAGGAAGGAGGCACGACAACAGGGGCCCCCAGAGGGACGGACCCCGCGAGTTCTTCAAGGCGACCTGCGTGGACTGCGGCGGAGAGTGCGAGGTTCCCTTCAAACCGACCCAGGGACGCCCCGTGTACTGTCAGAAGTGCTACAAGGGACACAAGCCCGAGGAGCGCAGGCCCCGGAAGCACCTGTTCTGAAACGTCTTCAAGACCCACGCCACACGGTGGTGCTGGGTCATTCAAATTTTTGGAAAAGGATACGCCCCCGAGGGGGCAGGGTTTTGATCGTTCTCAGGCGAGCTTCTTTCCGGCGTTGGGTCCGGCGGACTCGTCGTAGACGGAGACGACATCGAAGGTCCAGACCGCACCTGCGTGCATGTGCATGGGCTCGAGGATGGCGTTCATCTGATCGACGATCGCTCCGGAGGTCAGGCGGTCCTTTGCGGTGACCTGGATCTCGTAGGACTCCATTCCCTTGGTGATGAGGAATGCTGCCTTGGGGTTCTGCTTGAGGTTGTTGGAGGTCCTCTTCATGAGCACCTCTCCGATGACCATGGTCTCGGGGCCGAGGGCCATGATGGTTCCGGCGACGATGGAGTGAGGCCTGTTGCCTGCACAGATGGTGGTCAGGGATTTGACGGAGGCCTGGTCCTTGATGGCGGCCATTACATTCTCGGGGATTGCAACCATTTGTTACACCTACTATCAAATTGATAGGACGTTATATAACCGTGCCGACAACCAATCGGATGTGCTACCCAAAGTGTGGTATCGACATTACGTCAGACACGTCTGCGGATGATGAATGCGAGTCCGAGGATCGCCACCAGGATGGTTGCGGAGGCCCCGGAGTACAGGACCCAGGCAGGCAGGCCCGCATCATCCTTCTCCCAGACGGCGTTGAGGACGATGTGGTCCCTCCCGTCGGAGAGGTTGGTGACCACGTCCCCGGGATGATACGATTGGTAAGAGCCGTCGGAGTAGAGGATCCTCCACTCCTTGAAATGGTAGCCCTCACACACGTAGGCGCAGTCCTCGATGACATACTCCGTGAAGTTTCTCACTAGTGGGAAGTCCATGTGTCCGTCCCCGTTCCCGGGATCGTACACGACCCTGTAGGAGGACACGCTCCACACTGCGTAGAGGTCCATCGTCAGGTCGGACGAGATGGCGTCAAGGATCCTGTCGGTCATATCCGCTCCATCCCGATAGACGACCTGTCCGTCGGAAACCGTCGCCCATCCGTCGAACGTGTGGAACTTGTACTCGAACACACCGGTGCGGAGGTTGGGGAGGTTCGTCCCATAACTGAATATCTGCGAGGTAACGTTCTCATCCACCGAGTTGTGGAAGGTCACAGTGAGGATGTGCTTTCCCCATACCGCGTAAAGGTCTGCGACATACTCGCCCGACAGACCGTTATAGGGAAGTCTGCTCACGCATTCGCCGGTATGATAGACGGGGGAACCCGGCATCTTGGAACTCCATCCTATGAGGTAATGACCCGGATAGGTCAATTCCAGATCGGGAATGCGGAATTCTTCGGAATAGGCCTTGTCTGGAACCAGGTCTGTATCGGAGGTACCGTCCTCATGATGGAATACGATATCGTAATGGATTTCCACCCACTTCGCATAGATCATCCTGTCTGAATCGAGAAGAATCGTGTCGCCTGGCACATATGCCACGGGCCCGTCGGGGATTTCCGCCCATCCTACGAACTTGTTACCTGTGTATTCAAACGTGCATTCGGAGATAATACGCGCATGGTCCTCGATAAACGGCTGGGGGATCATCGAACCGGTTCCGCCGTTGGGATCGAAGGTGAGGAAATAATCCGCATCCCAGACCGCATAGAGGTTGACATCGGACGTAGAGGACATGGTGAACAGTGCACCGTCCTCATAGACAACTCCTCCTCCGGGGACCGTGGACCATCCGCAGAAAACACCGGAATCGTTCACGAACCTGTTAGGTTCCAAGTGGCGGGTGCTGTTGAAAGGCACGGTCATGCTGTAGGTGTCGCTACCGACCACATCATAGTTGAAGATAACCTTGTACACATCGACATCCCACAATGCAACCAGGTTGACATCGCTTGCGGGCATCCTGGTGGGAACGGACATGCTCCAGCCTTTAAACACCCATCCTGTCCAGGACGGAGGGTCATCGATATCCGTATCGGCACCACTGTTCAGGTGCTTCACCACAGGCGTCCTGAGGACGGGGTCCGGGACAAGGGGATCATAGAGGACGTCCGTGATCGTAAGGGTGAACACATCCTCGTTGAATGCCACGGTGGTCTCCGCATCCGTGTGAGCATTCACCTTCGCAAGATCCAGACCAGTGCTTCCGCAGTTCACAGAACAGATGTCCGTTCCCATTGTGAACGGTGTGCTTCCGAGGAATCCTCCCTCGGTGAACGAGGAATTAACAAGGTTTATGCTGCGGAGTGAGACGCATCCCATAAACGCATCCTTCTGTATGGATGTCACGAACTCGGGGACGTCGACCCTCTCGATGGCCGTGCATCCGCTGAAAAGCTCGGTAGTGAGGGTGGTCAGCGATCTGCCCAGATGGACCTCGATGAGGGAGGTGCATCCCTTGAACGCACCCCTCTTGAGAAGATCCACCTTGTCCCCCATGGAAACCCTCTCGAGACGGGTACAGTCTTGGAAGGCGTATTCCCCGATACTGGTGACCGAGTCGGGCAGGACCACGCTGACAAGACCGTTGCCGGCGAACGCCCGGTCGGAAACACCGATGACCGCGTATCCTCCCTGGATCGTCCTGGGTACGACCACATCTAGATCCGTTCCCATGTAGCTTTTGACGGATACGGCATGCTCGCTGATGACCACATACTCGATATCCGAGTCCTCGAGTGTGTCGTGGATCCCCAGACCGTCGGCATCATCCGTCACAAAGGACAGTCCTAGGACCGTCAGGAGGACGAAAGTCAATGCCAAGTGTCTGAAGATCGCACCGTTCATCGTATCAGCTGCCGGGAACGGACCTCACCGTCACGGACGAGTATCCGGTCTTGGTGACCGTCACGAATCCCAGGATGGTGGGGGCTTCGATCCTTTTATCCACGGACGCACCGTGCATGATCTCGAAGTTGATCTTGTAGTTGTAATGACCCAGAGCGGGCTCGAATTCACTGTAGTCGAACGAGTCCACCCTCACGGAGTATCCTTCGTTGAGTCCGATGATCGTGTACAGATGATAGTTGTTGATGTTGAAACCGAACGCTTCCACCTCTTCCTTGGAGAACATCAGATTCTTGGGGATTACAAGCACGGTCGCGGGATAGATGTTGATGCTGACTCCCCTGACCGCGATGTCCTGGATGATCCCGTACGTATCCAGCTTGACGAAGAAGTCGTGGTATTCGGGACCGGAGGTGACCTCGGTGAACGAGGGGATGGTCGTGGAATACTCTCCGTCATCCTGGCGGATGGTGTAGCTGACGTTTCCTACGACCGAGGGGATAGCGGAGACATCCAGCTCGTAGGGGTTTCCAGAGTAGATCTCGTCGATGTCGGGGATGATGAGCGTCTCGATCTTCGCATAGAAGTTCTGGTTGGAACGCATGTTGTCTATGACGAAGAACCTTTCATCTCCCTCGGTGGTCGCACCCCACAGTGTCTTCAGTCCGGGTTCCTTGTACCACATCTTCAGGTACTGGTTCTCATCGAGCACTATGTGCTCTGCGAGGAGCATCTCTCCGACCTTTTCGTAAATATCCCTTACGTTCTTCTTGAACTGTGCTCCGATGACCATGCTGGGATCGGCATAGCTGAACTCGATGGGTTCATCGCCGTCATCGGTGTACAGGAGGAAGTACACGGTCAGACCACAGTAGGACGAGGTCAGATCGATCTCGGTGTTACCCTCAAGGAAGAACCTGATGGAGTAATCCTGCAGGGAGGACCTTTTCTCGACCGTGGTCTTGTCGGCGAGCATACTGGTGACCCCGTTGTAAATATACTTGGAACCAGGCTCCTCGGCGGTCAGGGAATCGAGGTTGATGGTGTACCTGTCCTTGAAAAGGACGGTGATCCTGACAGAGGAGTTGTAGGGGATGCCGCTCACGACACCATCGACGATCTCATAGGAGTCCTCGCCATATGCGACGGAGAGTTTGCTCACATTGGAGTCGGCATGCACGGTGACCGAGTAGGTGTTCTTGTTCAGGATGGAAATCAGTGTGAGGTTCTCATTCGTGCGGAGCTCTCCGCTCGCGTCGAGGTTGCTCCATCCCTTGTCGTCGATGGTGTAGTGGGTCGCGTGCTCCAAGAGGTCAACCTTGAACAGCTTCTCACCGTCGAGCGAGTACACGTGGAGCACTTCGGCAGCACCGTCATACCATGCGGTCCTGGTTCCGGGAACATCGGGATAAGGCACATCGAGCTTCACCATGGAGCCGACGTTTGCATAGGCGGAACCGTTCCACTGCAGGATCGTGGTTCCGGCAGGCGAGATGAGGGTCACCTGGGGCTTTTCGGACTCCACGCTGAACCTCTTCGGGGTTCCGTCGAGGATATCGTCCAACACTACTGTGTAACGCTGGTCGACGATGGTGCCGTGGAATCCTTCCAGGACCCAGGCGCCATAGGGCCTTCCCTCGATGGAGTGCTCCCTCCTATAGGTGTCGAGGATGTCATCGAGGTCGACGTAGGAACCTTCAACTAGGCTTACCAGGGAAGTGTAATCCACACCGTCGATGGTCACGACAGCGGACACAGCCAGTTTGTCCTGGTACACTGTGATCTCGGTCATACCGACCTCATAGGGCAGGGAGAGGAATCCTCCCTCGGTACAGGCAAGGGCTCTTTCGCCGAGGTTAGTGAGTACAGTCGTTTGGAACAGATAGCCTTCCTTCAGATCGAACTGGTACTCGACCCTGTTGTTCAGGACGTAGATGTCGCGGTACATCACGGGGTAGGCGGCGTCCTGAATCACCACGGTCAGGTCGACCTTGTGTGCAGAACCGGTCCTGACAAGCATTCCGGTGATGGCCACATGGCGCCCGTCATCCACATCACACATGGACATATTGGTGACCCTGTTGCTCACATCGTCTCCGAAGTACCAGAAGAGCACCTGGTATCCGTCGGGAACGTGTCCCTCGACCGCGTCGAGATAGCTTCCTCCGTAATCCACCTCGGCGGTGCTTCCGGGGAGGATGATGTCTGCGGAATAGCTGATGTCGATGGTAGTGGTGATCTTTCCGATCTCTCCGACGACCGCCACTGCCGAACCAGGGTATGCAATACTGTAGTGGTACCTGCTGTCCTCGGTGAAGTTGCGCTCGATTCCCTCAGGTGATCCGATGGGGGTGTAGGTGAATCCAGGGTTCAGAACAAGGGATACGGGTTCGGTGCCCAGGATGAACTCGCTGAGCGATTGGATTCCGTTCGTCTTGACGACACCGTCTGCCGCGGTCATCCTGTCCTCCACGATGATGATGGGGTCCTTCCTGTCGACGATGACGACAGAGGTTTCGGCATATGCGTCCAGGCCCAGGTCGTACAGAGTACCGGTAGTGGGTCCGACTATCGCGGTTCCGTAGACTCCGATATCGGCGATACCGGTGTAGGTGACGCGGTAGAGTCCGCCCACCTTGGTTGCTACCGCGGTGAAGGGATAGTTCGTGATAGGTTCGCCGGTATTCTTGTCCAGCAGCTCCAGCAGAGGGATCTTGGAAGCCTCGGAGGTGAGGTCGGCTCCGCTGATGTAGTCGACGATGACCTCCATGAACTGGGGACCGTCGACAAGTGCGGAGATGGTCGCATCTCCGAGGACGACGTAGGTGGTCTCCGTGTTGGCTCCATCCTGGAACGAACCCTCTCCGTTGGTATTCCACTTGTAGAACACGTATCCTCCGACGGGATCGTACCTGAGGTTGATGGACTCGTTGTAGTGGAAGGTCCTCTCGATGAAGGGCTGCAGATCCTCTCCGTATGCGGTGATGGTACCTGCGGTGGACTCGGCTATGGTGATCGTGTACTCGATATACTCCCACTCAGAGACGAACAGGAATTCGACGGGGGTCTTGAAACCTTCCTCGGTCATGCTGAACCTGGTGAGTCCCTGCATGACATCGATTCCGTCGAAGGTCACGTAGTACCTGCCCCCTTCCTCCGTCACGACGATGGCGATCGTGCTTCCGGCCTTAAAGAGGTCATCTTCACCATCGATCTTGACCGACACATCATACTGGGTATCTCCGATGATGATCTTGCTGAGCTCCCATCCGGTGAGTTCGAAACCGGGACGGCTGGCACCGTTCAACTTCACCATGAAGCTGTAGGGGGAGTGCTCGGAACTCTCGGGGAACACGAGGAAGGATGCGGGCGGATCGACATTGGCCTTTACGTCGAGGCTGCTGCTGTTGGAGCTGCTTCCGGCCTTGACGGTCGGATCCATGGTCACCTGGATAGCAATGCTGGAGGTACGTGCGTAAAGCTTGACCACGAGCCTCTCGTCGATGGTCTCCACGAGATCGTAGTTCTTCAGGTAGGAATCGTCGTAAATGGCGTAGGTCCTTCCGTCGGCGGTCGCATACCAGTAGATGAACTTCTCTCCGGGCTTCATGTAATGGTTCACCATGCAGTCCTGGGCAAGCTGGATCATCGTCATGTCCTCGGTGAAGGGGACCTTGAAGGAATCTCCGAACACGATATCGTAGGTCAGAGGATGCCCATCGTATTCGACCTCGCGGGTGATGCTCTCCTGGTAGTAGAAGAACCTCACGTTGACGGTCTTTCCCTCCCACTTGGCATACAAGGTCATGTCGTGGTCGACAGGGTTGCTCATCTCCCACTGGATCCTGTAGTCCTTGTCCGTGTAGTATGCGATGAAGTCGTATCCCAGACGGGTGGGGTTGGGGATGTTGTTACCCAGCGGGGTGTGCTCGTTGATGTTGTATGTCGACGAGGTACCGTCCATGTAGTCGAAGGTGACGACGCACATATACAGTGCGTACAAGTTGAGCACTTCCTTGGTAAGGGGCGTGGTGTAACTGAAGGGGTTGACGTAACCCTCATCGGTGTACCAGCCAACGAAGTTCTCTCCTCCGGGAGGACAGTCCGACTTGGACAAGGTCGATCCGTAGGGGAAGGAATAGGTCAGCTTGACGGTGTTGTACTCGCCGTTGACCACATTGGTGCGGATACCGTTGAACACAACCAGGACATTGGGCTCGGGCTTGATGTGGATGGTGATGAAGTAGTAGTAGACATGTGCGCCCTCGGTGATGGAGAGCTTGACCAGGTACGTCTCCTCATCTCCGTCGGTCGAATTGAAGTCCTTGACGGTAAACCTCAGCGAGGAGATGTATCCTCCCTGGAGGGTACCGACCTTGGTGACCGTGGTCTGACCATCGGTGTAGAACTGCTTAGAACCGAGACTGTCGGTCCATCCCAGGGTGTTGTCTCCGTTCTTGACACTCTGGATGTAGAGCTTGACCGCACTGGGCCTGGTGAGCTCGGTGGTGACCTCCTCGACGGTGACCGTAGCTCCGGGGTGTCCGGTGGGTAGGAACAGGTCGGTGTAACCAGTCTTGTTGACGGTTGCGATGTTAATGGTCTCATAGTTCTCATATGAAAGCACGGATGAGACGCTGGAATACACGTTGATCTTTGTCTGGATGGTGTTGACCACAATATAGACGGGTTCGCCTCCGTTTCCGAGATCGATCGACCTGACCTCGCTAATGTAGATGATGACGTATCCGACATACTGGGAACTCGAGAACTGTCCCTGGATCTGGATGTGCATGCTCGGGTTAAGGATCAGGGGTTCCCCATCAATGGTGGGTTGACTGCGCTCGTCCTCGGAATACGAATCCTTCAGGAAAGTTCCGTTGGCGAAATTGACGAAAGCGTGGGTGTCGTCACCGGGGTTGAGGTAACCGAACCTGACGTAGAAATCGCCGTCTTCGAGACCGCTGGTCTGCTGTACGAGCTCGTAATCCTGTGCAGGAGAACTCTTGATGAAGATACCTCCAGTGTAACGGTAGATGGTATCGGCATGGAGCGAGGGCAGGGTCACGATCGAGGAGATGGTCGTGTTGTTCTCGGTGGTGACGGTAATGGTGTTGTTGATGACTCCAGAGATGAACCAGCACTTGCAAGTAACCTGCTGGTTGCCGTCGAGGATGTTGTAGTGGTCGGCCTCCACATAGACTCCTCCGGATGAGACCATGAATCCTCCTTCGGACTGATGGCTTCCGAAGATGTATCCTCCGAATCCGACATCGTCTCCCTTGAGGGAGAATGCGGTGTAACCATACACCTTGGAGTAGTGGGAGGCGCTTCCATCGATGGACCTGAGGATCAGGATGTTTCCTCCGCTGAGGATGAGCTTGTTGAAAGGCGAGGAGGGCTGGGTATCCTGTCCGTCACCGTTCTGACTTGCATACCTAGTTACATTGTCAAGGGATGCGTTGATGGTGAGGGTTGTTCCTCCCCTGAGGATGAGTCCGGGGGTGAAGGAGGGGGTCGAATCACTGATCGGATCGTCCCCGACGGTCGTTTCGTTGATCATGTGGGACTGGTATCCAATCTTGTACAGGGCGTACATGGAGTTCATGATGAGGGGCGAACCCGACTCGTTGACGGTAGCCCTTCCGCTCAGACTGACCTGGGAATTCTCGATGAGCAGCTGGGTCACACGGTGGACGGACTCCATGTCGAGTGCGTTCGAGCCGCTCATGTCGTTGATATGGATTGAGGTCTGTCCGAGGGTGAAACAGGAGTTTCCTGATCCCATGATACTTCCGGAGATGGAGATATCGGACCCGGTTCCGCAGATACAGAGGGATCCTCCGTTCTGCACCATGGCGATACGGAAGGCTGCGGATGCGGCGACGTTACCGACATCTCCTCCAATATACAGGGACTCGTTGATGACTACGCGGTTGGATTCGTCGTTCGAGTCGTAGATGTTGCTGTAGAGGTGCTCACGACCGTGGATGTCAGAGCTGATGGAGCCCAATCCGATGCAGAGCTTGGCACTTCCGTAGGTGGTTCCCATGAATCCTCCTCCGAAGACCGATCCCTTGAGGATGACGGACTGGAGGAACACGACGGAATCTGAGTCGAGGACTCCTGCCACTCCGTCGTTTCCGAGTGAGGAACCTCCGTAGACCGATCCGTTGACCACGGCATCACCGTGGATGTAGGTCCTTCTGGTTCCGGAGACGGACATGTGTCCGGGAGTTCCGAGACCTCCTCCGTAGACGGTACCTTCAAGGACTCCTCCGGACAGACTGAGGATGACGTTTCCGTCGACGACACCGTATGCCGATCCTCCGTAGATGTTGCCAGGAACATGGCAGTTGACAACCGTGAGTGTCACGGTTCCCGTCACGGACACGATACCTTCCTTTCCGAGACCTCCTCCGAAGATGCTGTCCCCGACGGTGGCTGCGTTGATGAACACGGTGGTTCCGTTCCTGACGATTCCGTAGGCACCTCCTCCGTAAACATTTCCAAGCACGGTTCCGGTAACGGTCAGGATGGATCCGTTTCCGACGGATCCGATCTCGTTGTTGGTCTCAGTACCCTTTCCTGCTCCGTATACCTCGTTGGCAGTTCCGTTCAGTTCGACTTCGGTGGAACCGGTGACGGATCCGTAGGCACCTCCGCCGTAGACGTTTCCGTAGACAGTCTTTCCCTCATCAATGGTTACGCTGGTGGAACCGGTGACCAGTCCGACAGTGGTGCTGGTTTTGACTCCCTGTCCTCCTCCGTAGACGTTTCCTACTTCTTCCGAACAGCCATCGTATCCGATGTCTGTCGATACGAGGACAGCGATGTCTCCCTTGACCTGCCCGTAGGCACCTCCTCCGTAGACGTTTCCTACCAGGGTGGCACCGTTTTCGAGATTCAGTTCGATATTGCCGTTGACCTTTCCGAAATCCGCATTGGTGCTCAGTCCCTGCCCTCCTCCGAAGACATCGATTCCGATGACCGCGGTGGTTTTGATGTCGACTGTGTATCCCTCATAACCTTCCTCTCCGAGGACGGATCCGAAGGCGCCTCCTCCGTAGACCGAACCGCGGACGTTTCCGGACACGGTGACGGATGCCACCTTCAGGACGGAACCGACCGAAGAATTGCCGGTGGCACCCTTTCCGGCACCATAGACATTCAGCACGTCACCGTTGATGGTGACCGAGGTGGAGCCTCCGACGGGACCGTATGCTCCTCCGCCGTATACGTTCCACCAGACGGTCTTTCCTGCATTGACGGTAACGGAGGTGTTTCCTGCCACACGTCCGATGGTGGGACTGTTCTCGCTTCCCTGACCTCCGCCGTATACGTTTCCGAGGTTGTCGGCACATCCGGAGGTTCCGATATCTGCGTTGATAGTGACCGAGGTGGAACCTCCGATCTGACCATATGCTCCTCCGCCGTAGACGTTGCCCTTGACAGGGCCGTTGACGATGATGGTTGTGCTTCCAGGGATGTATCCGAAGGAGGTCGTGTTCTCCGCTGCACCGTATCCACCACCGTAGACGCTCTTCCAGACGGTTCCGGTGACGGTAATGTTGGTGTTGTAATTGGAGTCGGCCGTATTCTTGGCCACGTTTCCATAGGCACCTCCGCCGTAGACGTTTCCATAGACAGTACCTTTGACATCCATAGCTGCGACAGAACCGACCTTTCCGGTTCCTGCGTTGACATCAGATCCCTGGCCTCCGCCGTAGACATTACCGTGGTTGTCATCGCAACCTTCGGTTCCGATGACCGCATAGTCTCCGAACTCGATCGAGACCTGTCCCACGACAGGTCCGTAGGCTCCACCGCCGTAGACGTTCCCGTTGACGTTCTTGTTGACCGTCACGGAAGTGCGCCCATAGACCTTTCCCACTTCGGCACTATTGTCGACTCCCTTTCCACCGCCGTAGACATTACCTTCCACGGTTCCGTTGACGGTTATCGTTGTGCTGAGGGTGGAAGAAGGGGTATTGGATGTTCCGATCTGTCCCAGTGCCCCTCCTCCATAGACGTTTCCATGAACGATCCTGTCAGCGGAGATGGTAACGGAGGTTGTTTCGGGAATGCGTCCGAAACTGTCATTGTTGGCTATCTGACCGAATCCTCCGCCGTAGACATCCTTCCAGACGGTTCCGGAAACAGTGATCGAGGTTCCGCCGGTGGCGACGTTTCCGAGCTGGCCTCCGCCGTATACATTACCGTAAACAAATCCCTTGATCTCCAAGGGTGCGACAGATCCTACCTGTCCGGTTCCCTGGGTCGAGGATCCCTGGCCTCCGCCGTAGACATTACCGTGGTTGTCATCGCAACCTTCGGTTC
>JAKSHU010000139.1 GCA_024399175.1 archaeon | reverse complement strand
CCATGGCGATGACACCGAGGACGATCAGCACGAGGCCGATGACCAGCGAAACGTTCTTGTTGACGTTGACGGACACGCTGAGGGATCCGATGGCGAGACGGTTGCCGAGGATCATCAGCACACCGATGATGACGATGAACAGACCCAGCAGTATGCGGATGATGTCCGCGGCCAGTCCCCAGAATCCCAGGATGACCAGTATCGCGCCTATGATGAGGGTGACGATGGTGGCCTCGACGGACCTGGTGCCGAGGTATGTTATGACTCCCTGCGCCACGGCGATCACACCGAGGATCAGGACGATGATGTTCAGCATCCCCTGTCCGCAGATGGCGGTCACGAGACCGAAGAGCGCGTAGAGCAGACCGGTGAGGATCCCGCGGGTCTCGGAGTTCATCGCGTACTCCCGGCTAGTGACTCCATGTTTGGACATGGTATCGTCCTCGCATTGTCTTCGGTGATATATAGGGGGGCTGGTACCGGGGGATCAGATGAACATCTTCCAGTATTCCTGGGCGGTCATCGAGCGGTTCCTTTCGCTGATCTTCACGGAACCGTCCCTGATGCCCTTGAGGTAGCCGAGCATCATGATGTTCATTCCGGACAGCTCCCTCGCATGGCTCTCGATGTGGAGCACCCGCATGTACCTCTCCAGGATGTCGGCGTACTCGAGGATGCAGTCCTCCTCGAGCCTGTAGAAGTCACGGAAGTTGAAGATCAGCAGGACGTTGATCATCGCGGCCTCGTCGGTGGGTCTGATCTTGTCCTTTATGGAGTTGTAGATGACCTTCGACATGTACAGCGACTGGTCGAGCTTCTCCCTCGGCATGTCCTGGAAGGTGGTCATCAGGGAACCCTTGCGGAACAGGCGGTAGGAATAAAGCTTGTCGGGGACGAACCTGACCCTCCTCGCGTTGGCGAAATAGGTGACCGCGAAGGAGAAGTCCTCCCCGATCGTGAGGTTCTCGTTGATGCGCAGACGGTCCCTCTGGATGAGGTCGGCCTTCACGAGGTGCAGCCAGAGAACGGGTCCGCACCCGTACATCGAGAAGATGTGCCTGATGGAGAAGTCCTCGACATCGGCCCTTTTGATCTTCTCGGCGACGGAGATCCAGGCGGGGACCTCGTCGTAGTCGCCGATGAACTCGGTGCCGTGGACAAGGATGTCGTATCCCTGCACCAGGTCGAACATTTTCTGCAGGGCCTCCTCGGCGAGCAGATCGTCCGAGTCCATGAAGCAGATGTAGTCGCCGGTGGCGGCGTCCATGCCGGTGTTCCTGGCCCTGGCGGGACCGCCGTTGGGCTGGTCGATGAGGACGAACCTGTCGTCCCTGCCGACATACTCCTGGCATATGTCATGGGAGGAGTCGGTGGAACCGTCGTTGACCATGATGAACTCGGCATCACGGAAGGACTGGTTGAGAAGCGAATCGAGGGATTCCCTCAGGTATCTCTCGACGTTGTAGACGGGGATGATGACGGATATCTTCACCATGGGCATCACGCAGAACAATGTGGATAGGGTAACGGGTTTCGGTTATGAAAGGTGTGGGGGCCGGAGCAACAACTCCCCGGCCCCTCCAAGTGATTCATGGACTCAGAGATACGTGGAGAGCAGGACGATGAACGTCAGCACGGATCCCAGCAGGACGAGGCTCCATTTCCTCACCATGGCCCTGTCCTGTCCGCAGGTGGACATCGAGTCCGCGATCCTTCCGCCTCCGAGGAGGTCGTTTTCCAGACCGAGGTGCTCCATCTCCCTTTTTCCGTACTGTGTCATGTCGTTCAGCTCCCTTCGAGCAATGCACAGATGTCTTGCGCATCCCCGCGTCGCTCCTGTTTCTCCATATGCTTCGACTTGGTCCGAGGATATAAAGGTTGCTGGGAGAAACAGACAAAATGCATACAAAAATCCACCAAATATCTGTATACATTCTGTCTACGCGATACATATGTTTCGTTTCAATCTTGAAACATAGACATATGTCTAATCACAGAACGGGCCGCGAAAGGGGAGGGAGAAATGGGATGAAGATGAAAAAAGGGATGCGGGGAGGTCCCCGCGGAAGGTGGTTTCGGTCAGATGACGGAGTGGATGTCGTCATCGTGGCTGTCGATGGTCTTCAGGAACATCTTGAGGATCCCCAGGAGCTCGTCGACGGAGATCACTCCGGTGGGGAAGACGTGGAACCTGTACCACACCTTGTCATCCTCGAGGGTGAACGCACCGTAGTGGAGCTTGATGTTGACGTCGTTGATCTTCTCGAGGACCCTTGACCTGGCGGATGCGGGGATGGTGAAGTCGAGGGGGCCGTCCAGGGCGAGGGTCGAGCGGTCCTCGTAGGTGTGGATGAAGGCGTTGAGGTCGAAGGTCTCGGTGGTGTAGATGACCTTGACGGTGAGCTTTCCCGTGTCGACGGTGTACTTGATCTTCTGGGAGTCGAGGGCCCTGACGACGATGTCGAGGAGCTCCCTGCCCATAGGTTCGGAGACCTTCTTGGGGGTTGATTTGAAAAGTGCCATGATGAGAAAACGCGCGCTCGTTATTTAAAACGTTTAAAACCCCGGATGTTCCAGCATCCGGGGAGACGTCCCTGACGGACAACCTTAAGAACTACCTGCGAATTTTAGAACCATGGTTCTGAGGATAATCGTCCCCGCAGTCATCATCGTGGCCGCGGCGGCATTCTTCATATACGGGGATTTCGGCACGGGAGACGAGTCGACGGAGACCGGACCGGAGGTGAGGTACCTGGGCAGTAGCACCGTCCTGACGGAAGACGGTCACGACCACGTCACGTCCAGGAGCGTGAAGGCCATCGACAACTGCTTCTCGGGGTGGTACACGGCCCAGTACGGATGGAACACCAAGCGGGACGGAACAGGGACACACCTCAATCCTGGAGACAGGATCCCTGCGAACGTGGAATGCCTGTACCCAGTCATGTGCACCCTTATGGGATTCAGTGATGGTCTGGACTACCTCGAGGCCACCGTGACGGTGAGCGGGACCATCGATGGAGAGAAGTACACCAGCGTCATGACCGATAAGGGAACTGTGTTAAGACCGGATGACGCCCACGTCCGGATCGAGTTGCCGGATGACGCACGCATCACCAAAGGGAACGGAAAGGGAGGATTCATCGTGGAGCACAAGTGGAGGGCCGCGCTGACCGTCAGACTGGGCAATGAACCTGTGAAGAAGGCGGAGGGCTTCCAGAACATCGTGGAATTCGATCTGGATCCCGGCCGCATCATGGAGGATCTGTACCTATATGACGGATTACTGAGCTTCACTGTCAGAGCCACCGGAGAGACCGGGTTCAACTTTTCGCTGAAGATGCACTACGAGAACAGCTCAGACTGGATAACGGATCGTTTTAACAACTCGTTGTACTGGGATGATCTCAACCTGAAGGGATGCGTGTTGACCATGAAGATCGACGGGAGGATATCCAGAGTCATCAGCGACACCGAGAGCAATCGCGTGTTCGAGGTCTCCGGACACTCGGACAGATACAGAATGAGCCTCAGCTACGCAGGATGCTACGTCAGTGTCGTGAATTGTGCGGTGGGTGCAAGCATAATAGAGATCAGGATCAACTGGTACCACACCCTCACCCAGAACTTCAGCGTGACCGTGGCCAAGGCGTGAGGGCCGGGCAAGAGGCCCCACCTCGCCCAATCGAAACAAATCATAACATCAGGCCTACAAGTTTTACGGTGGTTCAAGGCTGATTGATGCTATCTTTTGTCAGACATGATCCGACCCACTTGGGTCCCTGCGGGACCCTCATGGGTTGGTCTTCGGAAAAAGCACGTTCACGGATCGGGAGAAGACGTGGAACCTGTACCACACCCTGTCGTCCTCGAGGGTGAAGCATCCGTAGTGGGGTCTGATGCCGACGTCGTTGAGCTTCTCGATAACCTTCGCCCCGGCGGATGCGGGGACGATGATGTCGAGAGACAGTCGAGGGCGAGGGTGGAACGGTCCTCGTAGGTGTGGATGAACGCGTTGAGGTCAAGGGTCTTGGTGGGGTAGAAACCTTGACGACGAGCTTCGCGGTGTCGACGGTGTACTTGATCTTCTTGGAGTCGAGAGCCTTGGTGACGATGTCGAGGAACTCCCTTCCCATAAGCTCCGCTACCTTCTTGGGGATGGATTTGAAAAGTTCCAGGAGGGGGAATCGCCAGCATACCAAATAAGAGGT
>JAKSHU010000138.1 GCA_024399175.1 archaeon | reverse complement strand
CGTCGGTGACTCCGCCGAAGTTGAAGACCGTGTTCTGGGGTTCCCCCTGCGTGGTCAGGACCACCTTCCCCTGGAAGAGGGGTGCGTGACGCTGCACAAGGTCCATGTTGTCCCCGTGGGCGAGGATGAGCGTCACCGCCCCCTCGGAGCTCGCCTCCAGCTGCGCGTTGATATTGCCGTCCAGGTCGGTGACGACGATGTCCGGCCGGAATCCCGCTCTCAGGAGACGGAGCACGGCCGACCCGGAACAGATGATGGTTCCCTGCAGGGGCATCCTGGACAAGTCATCCTCAAGGCACGGTGCGTCCCCGATGACGCTGACGACGGGACGCATCAGAGGAATTATGGCATCCTCATCGCAGAGATCGGAGTTCATGGTGACCGCCTTGAGGATGCGGACGCTCTGGGAGTCGGAACCGGGAGAGAAGCCGAGATCGTCGCAGATCTCGAGATAGGTCGGTTCCCATTCACTGTACTTCATCGGAGGTTACCTCCTCCACGGCCTCGTCCACCACGGAGTCACCCTCGACTGGGGTGGACTTGGAGTAGTAGGTGCTCCTGAACCTCATCTGGAGAAGTGCCGCCATGAAGGACATCACGAATCCCATGACGATCTCGGCGATGTAGATGAGGGAGGACATATGGTGGAGACCGACGTAGTCGATGAGGATGTCCAGTCCGCCGTTGACGATGAGTCCCACGGACACGATGTTGAGGATCAGGGTGATGTAGGTGTACTTGACGGTGCGGGAGTTGAGATATCCGTCGAGGATGATTCCCGAGATGTAGATGAGGATCGAGAAGAGGAAGAACCACAGGAAGTAGACGAGGAAGAGCAGCACGACCTGGGTGTCACGGGTGGTGTACACGTCGTTCAGGGAGTATATGCTGACGACTATTCCGACCACGATGACGAGCGCCGAGGCGGCGAAGAATACGGTGGTGATGCTTCCGCGCGAGGCACGGTTCTTCCAGGCGTTCCACTGGTTGGAGATCCTCTCCTCCAGGTTGTAGGCGTAGAACGCCATCAGCAGACCCACCACGAAGAAGATGAAGATGGTGGTGGTGTTCGCGATGAATCCCACCAGCGAGGTGGAGCTGAAGAGGTTCGACACGATGTAGATGGCGCAGATGATCATCATCACCCAGGCGATGGGCGCGATGAAGCGCTCCCTCTTCTGGGGATCCTCGATGATCCTCTTCAGGATGTAGAACGCTCCCTCCACTCCGGCGGCCTGCTTGCCGTAGACCTCCTTGACGGAGTCGACGGGGACGCGGGAGGAGATGATCGGGTAGATGTACTCGTCCTCGGCACCGTCGCCGACCAGGATCGCCCTGTCGGGTCCGACCTTCTTGAGGACCACCTCCAGCTGCTGGACGAGCGCGGTGTCGGACTTGTATCCGACCTTCTGGTTTCCGCAGATGAGGGCCACCTCGATGGCTCCCGCCTCGGGGTCCAGCTGCATCTCGCGATAGAGGTTGAGCGCCGCGAACAGCGCGTTGGTGTCGGAATCCTCCGGATCCGCTATGCCCAGGGCCGTGGCTGCCTTGGTGCACTCCTTGAAGCCGATGACCGGACTCACCACGTCCGCCTTGGCGCCGAAGTCGTCATCCCTGTCGATGACGAGGATCAGGGTCTTCCTCATTGGGCACGTCATGGCCTCACGCGAATATATATGTTGAGAACCCGCGCGCCCTCACGCCCGTGAACAGGACGATTCAGACTTCGGATAGCCTTATAACGGACGACCAGATGCACAGGTCCGTGTTCATTAGATGGCACGGCTACTCGTGTTACGAGTTCGCCGACGAGACCCACGACATAATCATCGATCCCCACGACGGGAAATCCATCGGAGTGTTCCCTCCCAAGGCCAACGCGAAGATCTGCCTGTGCACCCACAACAGCTTCGACAGGAACGCCTTCAGGATGATCAGCGGAAAGCACCGCGACATCGTGTGCGAGAGAGGGGAGCAGAACGTCGAGGGATTTAGGTTCGAGGGACTGCCATCGTTCAGCGACGACAAGTTCGGGGAGGACCGCGGCCCCAACACAATCTACCTCTTCACGATGGACCAGATCAGCGTCGCATACTGCGGATGCCTGGGAGACATACCCATCGACTGGGTCATCGACAGGCTGAAGGGTGTGGACATCCTCTTCGTCCCCGTGGGCGAGCACTGGACAATGCCTGTGTACAAGGTCAACGACTTCATCGCCAGGGTCCACCCCAAGGTCATCGTCCCCACCGACTACAGGATCGGCGGCATCACGCTTCCGCTCTCCCCCCTGTCCGTCTTCACCGACGACCGCGACGAGGAGGAGATCGTCCACGTGGGCAACTCCATCGACCTGGAGGCCGACGACATCTCGGACTTCACAGGAGTCTGGGTCTTTGACAGGTGAGCATCATGAGCGACAACGAACTCCCCCCGCAGTACCAGGCCCTCGTCGATTCCGGAGAGGCCGAGAAGATCCACACCGTGGCCAACCTCTACTTCCAGGGACTGGTCGTCACGCAGGACAAGAGGCGTGCCGCGGAGCTCTACGGGACCGCCGCGGACAGGGGCTATGTCCAGGCGATGCTCAGAATGGGCATCATGCTTATGGAGGGTGACGGCATCGAGCAGGACTACCGCGAGGCCGCCAAGTACTTCCTCAGGGCATCCGAGAGGGGAAACGCCGACGCGATGTACCTGCTGGCACTTCTCTATGCGGACGGAAAGGGAGTCGACCGCATCCCCTCCCAGGCCGCACACTGGCTCTTCGAGGCCGCCAAGGGCGGTTCCCACGGGGCGATGGTCGAGCTCGCTATCTGGCTCAGGGATGGCGAGAACTATATCCAGACCGACAGGGAGCAGCGCGTGTACTGGCTCATGAAGGCCTGCCTCGACAACTACGCACCCGCTATGTACGAACTCGGCTGCATGTACGCCTTCGGAGAATCCGTCAAGAAGGACGTCGAGAACGCCAAACTCCTCCTCCGCCACGCCGTGCTGCACGGTGACGAGGATGCGCAGGAAGCCCTCGACGCACTCGAGAACGGCGCGACCCAGAGGCCCTGACCCGGGACGTCTTTTCAAATCTGGAACATGTCAAAATGTCCCCCAACCCCGCGATGATGAATCGATAATCCATCATCCACAGAGTCGAGACAAAAGAACCGTTGAACGGTAAGTTGTTTTTTGCTCAGTAGAGTACGAGTCCGTCCTCGAGCCTTCCCATCTCGATGGGAGTGGTCGCATCTCCGACGAGTGCGCCCTTCGAGTTGGCGACGATGCCCGATCCGACATATTTGGATCCGTGGTTGACGGTGGTCCTCTGGACCTCCTTCACCTGAAGGACCTCCTTTATGATCTCGATATCATCGTCGGTGGCGTCGATGCTGCAGACACAACCGTTGTTGTTGCATTTGCAGACGGAACCCACAATGTTGCATCCTGCGATCGCAGATCTCACGACCTCGACGTTCAGGACCCTTTCAATATCCTTGACCATCGCGTCAGTGAAGTCGGGGTTGACGATTGCCCCCTTGTCATTGACGAGAATGTTGTTACCGGCTGCGTTTAGGAAGTCGGGAAGAAGCACGACAGGGATCTGCCTCTCGATGATGGCCGCCTCGGAGGTCTCGATGAGACCGGAGACCGCTGCACCATGGGAGTTCATTGCGACGAGCGAGCCCACCGCATGGGATCCTGCCACGGTCGTTTTGTAGGGTTTGACCCCCAATGCCTCCTCCAGGTCCCTGAGGAACGAGTCGTCGGCATCGGGGGAAGTGAACGCGAGGCTCTCGCTGGCCACTGCTGAAACGCCGATGTTGAACGTTCCTGCCGTCCTTGAGAGTCTCATTGACATTGTATCACTCGGAAAGAGAGACCTCTACGAGGCCATCATCGAACTTGACTGCCTTGACGGTGATCTTTGAAGGAGGGTTGCGGATTCCGTTCTCCCAAAGCTTCTCGTTGACGGTCTTGTCGATCCAAACGTGCTCTGCGTCGACCTTCATGTGCCTCATGATTGCTGCACGAACGTCTTTGACAGCGCGCTCGGTCCTCCTGGAGCGAGGTACCTGCTTTGCTCCCCTGAGGGGAATTACAATGATCCTGGTGACTTCGTCTGCCATTTGAATCACTCCTTAAGTTTGCTCATCCTCCAGGACCTCCTCTTGGGGTGCCTGAGGAACTGCCTGTTGGTCCTCATCATGACCCATGCGGGG
>JAKSHU010000137.1 GCA_024399175.1 archaeon | reverse complement strand
TGGATGAGGCTGACGAAGTCAATAGCTGAGTTTACCCACATCAGGAATTTCGGTTTCTGCACACGTGTTCCGAAGACAGAACGGTCGTGGAAACAGAGTGTTACGAATTTTCAAGAATGTAGCAAAAACTGTCTTTCCGAAAGCCTTGGAAAAAATGGCTTTCAGTAGTAGGCGATTACTTCCTCGGAATCACGTGCCTCGTTGAAGCTTGCGAGCTCCTGGGAGATGCGGAAGTTCCGACAGTGGGAGCACTCGATGGGTTTGTGAAGAAGCTGCTTGAGCAGGAGGGCCTTGCTGTCGATGTCGACGAATCTGCCACAGTTGCAGTAGATTTTGGTGAAATCCATCGCACTCTCGCTGAAAACAGCGTAATTATGCATGATTCCAGACATCATACACAGATCTGAATCGGCAAAGTCGACCGTCTCACATTCCTCCCAATCGTTCTGCCCGGTGAGAATCAGCCATCCAATTCTGCTCTCACGGAGCGGTTGTTCCCCATCCTTGGAGTAGCATATAAGGGTTATGCAGAGCCTCTCCGAACCCTATAAATAAGTCCTCGAAACGCACATTTTATGAGGACTTTTTCCGGGTCAGCTTTATATATGACTGGTTATGGAAAATCCGGGCATTTCTGCCCGGAAAATGGTTCACTGAAGCTCCCCGAGAACCTTCAGCTGCTCGAGGACGCTCTTGCGGATGTCCGCGGGGGACATGGCAGGAGAGACACGTTTTCCGTTCTTCAGGACGGGCCTCTCGATCATCTCCATCTCCACCTTGCACTTCTCGCATTCGATGTGGTCCTCGGGAGACAGTGACACACCCATCTCGAAACAGCAGGGACACCTGTATGCGAACTTCCTTCCCGAGAACTTTCCCCTCTTGGAGATGGGTCTGCCCTCCTTCTCGATGATGTCCATAGAGAAGTCGAGGGTGGGCGCGTTGGCGATGGATGTACCGACACCGAATCCCGCCACGGCCGAATCGACGATGGCCTTGATGGAATCCTCGTTGAGACCTCCGGACGCGATGATCTTGACATCCCTGTATCCGTTGATGTCGAGCTCCCAGCGGACCTCGTTGATCAGCTCCTTGAAGTTTCCCCTCCTGGAAGAGGGTGTGTCGAGCCTGACTCCCTTGAGGTCCTTGACGGACCTGCAGGCGGCCACGGCGGCGGCACGCTCGTCCTCGAAGGTGTCGATGAGCATGATGCGTGCGACCTTGGGATCGATGATCTCGTCGAAGGCCTTGAAGGCGGCCTCGTTGCTTCCCATCGAGAGCATGAGCGCGTGGGGGACCGTTCCCACGGCCTCGGTGCCGCAGAGGTCGGCCCCGAAGGTGGAGGACACTCCGTCGCATCCTCCGACGTAGCAGGACCTGTCGAGCACTCCCGCGATTCCGGGGTGCATCCTCCTGTTTCCGAAGGCGAACACAGTCTTGCCCTTGGCGGCGCACTTGACTCTTGCGGAGGATGTCGCCACTCCCGAGGGCTGACAGAGCATTCCGAGCATCGCGGTCTCATAGACTCCGAAGTCCGCGTATGCACCGGCGATGTTCATAAGGGGGACACGGACGCTCGCGCTGTCCCTGGCCTTGAAGATGGTTCCCTCCGGGACCGCGTAGAGATCGATGGGGAGGCCCTCCACGAGACGGATGACCTCCTCCAGACCGCAGAACACGGCCCAGGGCCATTTGTTGGGAAGGCCGCCGCTGGTGAACTCCGCGACGACCTTCATGTCCGAGAGGCCCTTGGCATCAAGGATCTTCTTGGTACGGTCGAAATAGACGTCCATGACGGTTCCGTTACGGATCTCGTCCTCGTCCGCGATGAAGAGCTTCTCCGACATGTGCAGACCTCAGAACCTGAGTGCCTTCTTTCCGGGGTAGACTGCCTTGTCGCCGAGCCTGTCCTCGATCCTGAGGAGGCGGTTGTACTTGGCGGTCCTCTCTCCACGGCAGGGTGCTCCGGTCTTGATCTGTCCGGTTCCCCATCCGACGGAGAGGTCGGCGATGGTGGTGTCCTCGGACTCTCCGGACCTGTGGGACACGATGACCTTGTATCCGTTCTTGTAGGACATCTCCTGTGCGTCCTGGGCCTCGGTGAGGGTTCCAATCTGGTTGACCTTCAGGAGGAGGGCGTTGGCGGAGTTCTGCTCGATTCCCATGGCGAGACGCTTGCTGTTGGTGACGAAGAGGTCGTCTCCGACGATCTGGCAGTGTGCTCCGACGGCCTTGGTGAACTCCGCGGTGGTGGCGAAGTCGTTCTCCTGGAAGGGGTCCTCGATGGAGATGAGGGGGAACCTCTCGATGAGCTCCCTGTAGTGGTCGAGAAGCTCTCCGCCGGTGAGGGAGAGTCCGTCCACGTCGTACTTTCCGGTCTTCTCGTCGAAGAACTCGGAGGATGCGCAGTCCATTCCGAGGTAGATGTCCTTTCCGGGAACGTATCCTGCATCGGAGATGGCGGCCATGATGGTGTCGAGGGCCTCCGCGACGGTGTTGACGGGGGGTGCGAATCCTCCCTCGTCCCCGACGTTGATGGCTCCCACGCCGTACTTCTTCTTGAGGATGGACTTGAGGGACGCGTAGGTCTCGGCGGCCATCTGGAGACACTCGGAGAAGGAGGATGCTCCGACGGGAAGGATCATGCACTCCTGAATCTTCAGGTCGCCTCCGGCGTGCTTTCCGCCGTTGATGATGTTGTACATGGGGACGGGGAGGGTGACGTGGTCCTTTCCGACGTACTCGTAGAGCTCCTGGTGGTTGACCATCGCACCTGCCCTCGCGACTGCGAAGGAGACGGCGGTGGTTGCGTTTCCGCCGAGGTTCTTCTTGTTGTCGGTTCCGTCGAGCTCGTTCATGAGGGCGTCGATGCCCTTCTGGTCGGTGGGGTCCATTCCGGTGATTGCCTTGGCAACGGTGGTGCGGATGTTCTCGACAGCCTTGCTGACTCCCTTTCCGGTGTACCTCTTTCCGCCGTCGCGGAGCTCGTGTGCCTCCCACATTCCGGTGGATGCTCCGGAAGGTGCGATTGCGGAGATCTCGTGTCCGTTCACGGTGACTACTGCCTCGACGGTGGGGTTACCCCTGGAGTCGAGAACTTCCCTTGCCCATACTTTGTCAATTGTTGCCAATCTTATTCCTCCTTGTTCTTGTATTCTGTCATCATCTCGGTGAGAATCTTCCTGACGTTGGACGTGAGGAGAGAATCGTCGACCGATATCAAAAGCGTGAATGTGGTGTTCCTGTTCTTCCTGAAGGACAGCATCTGCTGGATAGCCCTCATGGTCATGTCGACCCCGCAGTGCTCGATGATCCTGTCGAGATCGCCGATGGCGACCAGGGGGTACTTCCTCTTCGAGATGAAGTCGCCCACGGCCTCGATCATCGTTCCGAGGGGATAGCTGATTCCGCTGAGGGTGAAGACCTCCGCATCCTTGTCCAGTCCGAACTTCTCCCTGGCGACCTTCGGCCTCAGATGGGTCAGAAGGATCATGTCGTATCCCGCGTTGGCGAAGATCTGCATGGTCTGGTGGATGAGGATCGGACGCTCCTCGAAGAATATGTAGGACTCTCCGAAGGACATTCCCCTGCGGACGAGCTCCACACGGGGGTCCAGTGCCTCGGTCTCCTTGAATATCTTGGGAACCTGGCCGCGATCCTCCTTCTTTATGACCTGCTTGATGGATTCGGTGAGCTGATCGGTGGTGAAGGGTCTGACGAGCGTGGCCCTGATGAAGGGACAGTCGGTGGGGACGATCTCGTACACCGTCCTCACGACGAGGATTCCCGGACCGCTCTCGAGTCTCTTCTTGAAATCCTTCCTGCTCTCGAACTCCTCCTCCACCGGGGTGACGGCGTCGATGAAGGACATTCCACGGTTCTCCTCCACGGAGGAGTCCAGAATTATGACCTGCGGAAGGTAGGTGTCCATCTCCTCGAGCGCGTCGGAGACCGTGGTGCACACCTTGGTCTCAATGCCGTACTTCTCGAGAATGCCGCAGAACATCTGCGACATGGAGTTCCTGTCTTCGATGACTAGTGCCTTCACCTGGAATCACTAATCTACAGCATTGGATAATAATATATATAGTCGATATTGAGACGACGAAGAAGCGCTGATGGACAGAGATAAAACTAGTGGGTGTTGAAAACAAGAATTGTTGCGGGAGTCCGATGATCGGACATTCCCGCCGCAACCAAAAGCGCGGCAAACCGCGCAAGAAGCACTTACTGCTTCCTGCTCTCTATTGCCTTAGGCCTAAGGTTGCTGTATCCGCATTTGCGGCACTTGGAC
>JAKSHU010000136.1 GCA_024399175.1 archaeon | reverse complement strand
AAGATCGAGCTCTCCACCACCATGCAGACCGAGATCAACCTCCCCTTCATCACCGCAGACGCCTCCGGACCCAAGCACCTGGTCCAGACCGTCACCCGTGCCAAACTCGAGGAGCTCGTCGCACCCATCGTCGAGAGGTGCAGGGGACCCATCGAGCAGGCAATGAGGGACGCAGGTCTCAGCAACGACAAGATCGACAAGGTCATTATGGTCGGAGGACCCACCAGGATGCCCATCATCCAGAACTTCGTCGAGAACATCGTCGGACCCAAGATCCAGCACGGAGTCGATCCCATGGAGTGTGTCTCCATGGGTGCCGCCATCCAGGGAGCAGTCCTCTCCGGAGAGGTCAAGGACGTCCTCCTTCTGGATGTCACTCCTCTCTCCCTCTCCATCGAGACCCTCGGTGGAGTCGCCACCAGGCTCATCGAGAGGAACACCACCATCCCCACCAAGAAGTCCCAGGTCTTCTCCACCGCGGTGGACAACCAGCCCTCCGTCGAGATCAACGTCGTCCAGGGTGATAGGAAGATGGCCGCAGACAACACCAGCCTCGGCAGGTTCAACCTTGACGGAATACCCCCCGCAAAGCGCGGAGTCCCCCAGATCGAGGTCACCTTCGACATCGATGCGAACGGAATCATCAACGTCTCCGCCAAGGACCTCGGAACCGGAAAGGAGCAGAAGATCACCATCGCATCCTCCAACAAGCTCTCCAAGGATGAGATCGACGCGGCAATCAAGAATGCAGAGCAGTTCGCAGATGCCGACAAGAAGAGGGAGGAGCTCATCAACGCCCGCAACCAGGCAGAGACCCTTGTGTACACCACCAGGAACGCACTCAACGAGCTTGGCGACAAGGTCACCCAGGAGGAGCGCACCACCGTCGAGAACGCCATCAAGGACCTGGAGGCAGTCCAGGGATCCGACAACCTCGAGGACATCAAGGCCAAGACCGATGCACTCATGAACGCGATGGCCCCCATCAGCCAGAAGATCTACGAGAACGCCACTCCCGAGCAGCAGCAGGCCGCACAGCAGGCATACCAGCAGGCCCAGCAGCAGGCTGGTGCCCAGCAGTCCGGTAGCAAGAAGGCCGATGACAACGTCGTCGATGCCGACTACAAGATCGTCGACGACGACAACTGAAGAGGGTAAGTGCAAATGGCAGAATCGAAAAGGGACTACTACGAGGTGCTCGGAGTATCCAAGAGCGCGACTCCCGACGAACTCAAGAAGGCTTACCGTAAGCTTGCCAAGATGTACCATCCTGACACGACCAGTGAGCCCAAGGATGTCGCAGAGGCGAAGTTCAAGGAGATCTCCGAGGCCTACGAGGTCCTTTCCGATGCCGAGAAACGCCAGCTGTACGACCAGTACGGCCATGCCGGAGTCGACGGTTCCTTCGGAGCCGGCGGCTTCAACATGGGTGATTTCACCCATATGGACGACATCAGTGACATATTCGGTGGAATCTTCGGGGACATCTTCGGAGGGGGTCGCTCCCGCAACCCCACCGGACCCCGTCAGGGTGAATCCATCGGATATGATCTGGAGCTCGATCTCATCGACGTGCTCAAGGGAAAGGAGATTCCGATCAACGTCCGCCACACCGTTCTTTGCAAGGACTGCAACGGAACCGGCGGCAAGGATGGAAAGACCCAGCAGTGCCCCGTCTGTCACGGACAGGGTGCGAGACAGGAGGTCCGCCGCACTATGTTCGGCAACGCCGTCTCCGTGGTCGAGTGCTCCCGTTGCAACGGTTCGGGAAAGGTTCCCGTGGAGACCTGCAGCAGATGCAACGGTCGTGGTCGCATGAACAAGGAGTCCAAGGTCAGCCTCAACATCCCCGCCGGTGTCGAGAGCGGAATGCGTCTCCGCGTCGGAGGCGCGGGTGATGCCGGATACAACGGAGGTCCCGCCGGTGACCTCTTCGTGATGATCCACGTGAAGAGCCACAGGTCCTTCGAACGTGACGGCTGCAACCTCTGGACCACCGCCGATGTCTCCTATCCCAAGCTGGTGCTTGGCGGAGCCATAACCGTCACCAATCTCGAGGGACAGAACATCGAGATCAACGTTCCCGAGGGAACCCTGGAGAAGCTCGACTCTACCGTTGCCAAGAAAGGCGCCTCCAAGAGGAAGACCAAACTGTTCAAATGAGGTTCAACCTCCCGGCCGAAAGGCCGGTCCTTCCACTTTTATGTTGGCCGTATCCGGTGGATCCCTCGGATTCGAGGGGCTTTACAGACTGTCCCAGGACGAAGTCGTCCAGTCCATGGGGAAGAGCGACTACCTTATAATCCTCGGGAACTGCGGGGTCACCGAGGTACATGCCGACTTCTATGACAATCTGGCACTCTATCGTGATCTGCCATGTTCGGTGTTGTTCCTCGATGGAAGCACCGATGACTATGACCTTCTCTCCGACCATCCGCTGTTCCCCTGGAACGGGGGAATGACCCAGAGCATGTCAAGGGGCATAACGCACCTCATGCGTGGCCAGGTCTTCCGCATCGACGGGAGGACCATTCTCACGATGGGTGGGTGCAGCACGGTAGGTCGCACTGATCTCGGAAAATACTATGATTGGTATCCTGAGCAGGACATCTTTCCCGCGGACCTCCAGGCCGCGGAGTCCAATCTGGAGGAGGTCGACGGGAAGGTGGACCTGGTGCTCACTTGTGACTGTCCTGCCTCTTGGAGGGCTGGATCCGCGACGGACTGTCTGCAGACCTCCCGCTGTCTGGATGATCTGGCGTCCCTCGTGACCTATCGGCACTGGTATTTCTCGAACCCCGTGCAGATGGAGCTTCCAACCGTCAGTGCCACCGGTGTGGCCCAAACGTGTATAATCATCTGACCGATTCTCTTCCCCATGGATTGTTATCAGAGGGAACTCGATGTGGCCGTCGAGGCGGTCCGCAGGGCCGCAGATCGCTATGTGTCGGATGGAAACAGGGATTCCGAGGAGAAGGAGAACTCCGTCGGCTCCTATGACATCGTCACGTATTCCGATGTCGAGGCCCAGGAGTCCATCGTGGAGGCAATCCGTTCCGCGTTTCCAGAGGATTGTTTCTATTGCGAGGAGAGCGAGGGGAACGAACTGTCGGATGCACGCACCTGGGTCATAGACCCCATAGACGGAACGCTCAGCTATGAGCGTGGAATGCCCATATATGGGACCCAGCTGGCACTGTTCGTGGACAGGGAACCCGTGCTTTCCGTGATCTACGTCCCCGTCCTTAGGGAGATGTACACGGCGACCCGTGAATCCGGTGCAAGACTCAACGGGGTTCCGATCGGAGGCAATCCCAACCGTGATCTGAAGAAGTGTGTCGTCTCGACCGGGGACTTCTCCAGAAAGAAGCAGGAGTGGAGGGACAAGCATTACGAGCTGATCGGTGCGATGCGTGACGAGCTGGCACGCATCCGCATGCTGGGGGCCGCCTGCTGTGATTTCGCGTTCTTCACTGCTGGAAGGATGGACATCCACATAAGGTTCGTGAACAAGCTGTGGGACTTCATGCCCGGGCTGTTTCTGGCCAGGGTGTCCGGTGCATACGTCGACGAGGAACTTCTGGAATCGAAGAGGTTCCTTCTGCTGACCCAAACCCGTGAAGAGGCTGAACAGTTCAAGGAACGTGTCCTTTCAAAAGTGGAACTGTGACGGGGCGTCCCGCCACAGTTTTCAGTTCTTTGTTCCGAGGAAGGTCACCCAGTTCTTCTCCTCGTCGACGATGACCTCTGTGGAGAGTCCCGCGGCCTCCATATGGCTCCTGAGGACATCGTTGTCCACGAGGTTCATATGGAATTCCTCGCAGGTTTTCGCCAGTTCGGTCCTGTTGGATTCGGTGAAGTACTGTTCTGAGACGATGCACAGGACCCCCTTGTCATTCAGACGGGATGCGATGTGGGCTATGTTTGCCTTCAGATCCGGCCAGAAGAAATAGGTCTCGACCGCGGTCACGATGTCGAAGGTTTTCTCAGGGAACGGAAGGTCCTCCACGGAGGCGACCATTGCATCGACCTTTCCCCAGCTGTGGAACACCTTGTTGAGTTCCAGGGTGGATTCCACACAGTCCTCGGATATGTCGACACCGACGCATTTGGCATTCGGGTATTTCACGGAGAGCAGCTTGAGGCAGTTTCCTCCTCCGCATCCGATGTCGAGGACATTCTTGGCGGATGACTTGGGGATGTTGTACAGCCCCCATATGGTGAGGTCACGGTGGTGTTCGTTCATCTTCTTGATGACTTCCTTTCCCTCGGCGCCCCTGGGGCACTGATATTGATCCTTCTCGACCATGTCTACGCACATTCCGCACCCTTGACGTTTTGAGCGTCGATTTATTTTCTAGGACTGG
>JAKSHU010000135.1 GCA_024399175.1 archaeon | reverse complement strand
GCGACTTCTTGCTTGCAAAGCAAGCGATCTTCCAGCTGATCTACCAGCCCGTTATTACCCTCGATAACTGAGTCTGATATAAATGTTTCGGTCAATCGGCCATCACCACAGATTAAATACGGTTCCAAATTACACCATAGCAGTTACTTCCCTGAGAAACGGGAAAGGAAGTGTAATCATGTACACCCTTGGAAAGAAATTCAAGTTCTCACTTTTCGGAAAGAGCCATGCGCCCTGCGTCGGATGCATTCTGGAAGGGGTACCTGCCGGAACGGTGATCGACATGGAGGCGATGGCACGTGACATGGCCCTCCGCAAACCCTCCAAGGGAATCGGCACCGACAGGGTGGAGGCGGACAAGGTCCGTGTGGTCTGCGGTATCATCGATGGAAAGGCTGATGGAAACGGCATCATCCTGGAGATCGACAACGGAAACGTGGATGATTCGAAGTACCTTCCCTTCATCGAGACCCCCAGGCCCGGTCACGCCGACCTGCCTGCTCTCCTGGATCTGCCCAAGTTCGACATCTGCGGAGGAGGACAGTTCTCGGGAAGGCTCACTGCACCCGTGGTGGCCGCAGGAAGCATCGCCAAGGGAATGCTGGAGATGAAGGGCATAACCATCGCGGGATTCTGCCGCTCCATCGGCAATGTGGAGGACACCGAGGAGAGGAACATCGAGGATGCCATCAGGTCCAGAGGATTCCCGACACGTGCATGCTCGGAGAATCTTGACACGGAGATGTCAGACTGCATCATGGCGGCGAGAAAGGATGCGGACAGCGTAGGAGGAGTCGTCGAATGCGTGATCACCGGACTTCCCATCGGATTCGGAGGAATCTGGTTCGAATCCCTGGACGCCGAACTGGCAGGAGCGATGTTCGGCATACCTGCCTGCAAGGGAGTCGAGTTCGGCAAGGGATTCGACATCACCCGCATGAGGGGATCCCAGTCCAATGACGCATACCGCTTCAAGGACGGAAGAATCGTGACCGCCACCAACAACATGGGAGGAATCGTGGGAGGAATGGCTGATGGAGCACCAGTTGTCTTCCGTGTGGCATTCAAACCCACCCCCTCCATAGGTGCGAAGCAGGACACGGTCAACCTCAAGACCGGCGAGAATGCAGAACTCGAGATCAAGGGAAGGCATGATCCCTGCATCGCCCCCAGGGCGGTCGCGGTCGTGGAGGCCGTCGCAGCACTTGTTCTCGTTGACCAGATGGAGAGAGGACTATGAGTGAGGAATTCCTTGACGAGAAGAGAAAGGAGATCGCCGCAGTCGACAGGCAGATAATGCAGCTCGTGAAGAGCAGGGTCGATCTGGCGAATGCCATCGGACACTACAAGGCGGAACACGGACTTGATGTCAGAAACCACGCCGTGGAGGTGAAGGTGGCCGAGAGATACAGGAACTGCGCTGAGGAGTTCGGACTCGACCCGAACTTCGGAGAGATCCTCTGCAGGATCATCATGCAGCTCTGTGTCGCCAGCGAGGATTCGATCCTCGAGGGAAAACCTTGAATTAATTTAATAAAAAAACCGGCCGAAAGGCCGGAAATGGTTTTATTCGAGATAGGCTCCGTTCACTCCGTTGGTGACGAGCTTTCTGTACTTCTTCTGGACACCGGTCACAGGGCGCTCGACGATCTCAACCTTCTCGAGACGGGCCTTGATCTCCTCGTCGGAGAGCCTGACATTGAGCTTCCTGTTGGGGATGTCGATGTCGATGATGTCTCCATCCTGAAGTGCCGCGATGGGGCCGCGTTCGTAGGCCTCGGGAGACACGTGACCGATGGCACCGCCTCTGGTTGCTCCGGAGAACCTTCCATCGGTGATGAGTGCGACGGACTCTCCGAGTCCCCTTCCCTGGATGATGCTGGTGGGTGCGAGCATCTCGGGCATTCCGGGTGCACCCTTGGGTCCCTCGTACCTGATGACGACGACATCGCCGGACACGATCTTTCCGGTCTTGATGGCCTCGATCGCATCGGCCTCGGAATTGAAACACTTGGCGGTTCCGGAGAACACCATCATCTTGGGACTGACGGCAGCCTGTTTGATGACGGATCCGAGAGGTGCGATGTTTCCCTTGAGGATGGCGATTCCACCCTGCTGGTGGTAGGGGTTGTCAAGGGGTCTGAGTACCTCCTCGTCGAGCACCTTGGCCTCATCAGCGATCTGCATCACGGTCTTGCCGTTGACGGTGTTGGCATCCTCGAGGTGGGACCTGAGCCTGTTGAGAATCGCGGGGACTCCTCCGGCATTGTCGAGATCACGGATGTGATACTGGCCGGCGGGCCTGAGGCTGGTGATGTGGGGGATGTCGCGGGAGATCTCGTCGAACTTGTCGAGAGAGACGGGGCATCCGAACTCCTTGGAGATGGCAGGGATGTGAAGAGCGGTGTTGGTGGATCCGCCGATTGCCATGTCGACAGCGATAGCATTGTGGATGGAGTGTTCGGTGACGATGCTCCTGGGAGTGATTCCCTGACGGACCATCTCCACGATCCTCTTTCCGGATTCCTTGGCAATCCTGAGCTTCTTCTCATCGACAGCGAGTGAGGTTCCACATCCGGTGAGGGACATTCCGAGGGTCTCGGTCAGGCATGCCATGGTATTGGCAGTGAAAAGTCCGGAACAGCTTCCGGCACTGGGACAGGCTGCACACTCGACGGACTTGAGGTAGGCCTCGTCGGCGGAACCGACCTGGACCTGACCGATGGCCTCGAAGACATCCTGGAAATCGACGACCTTGCCATTGAGATTACCTGCCTCCATTGCACCGCCAGTGACGATGAGTGCGGGAAGGTTCATCCTTCCAGCGGCCATGAGCATTCCGGGAGTGACCTTGTCGCAGTTGCTGACTCCGACCCATCCGTCCATGGCGTGACCCTCGACCATGACCTCGCAGCAGTCGGAGATGACCTCACGGGATATGAGGGAGTATCTCATTCCCTTGTGTCCCATTGCGATTCCGTCACAGACGGCGGGGGTTCCGAAAACGAAGGGCACTCCCCCTGCCTCACGGATACCTTCCTTGACAGCCTCGACGACCTTGTTGAGGTGGATGTGTCCGGGAACGACCTCATTCCAGGAATTCGCGATTCCGATGAAGGGTTTGTCAAAATCCTCATCAGTCAGTCCATCAGCCCTGAAGAGACTCCTGGCGGGAGCCGCATCTACGCCGTGCTTGATTACGTCGCTTCTCATGATATCTGAGGCAGTATCCACACGTTGCCTAAATAGATGATGGATGAACAAAAAAATCAGCGAATGAACTGGAATTGTAAATATTCGGCGCTTTCCCAGCGCAGAATGTGTAAAATTTCCTAATGGGGATGAACCCCAGTGGAAATGTACAGGATTAACCTGAAAGGTGTTTCGATCAGTTGCTGCGGAGGACGATCTCGATGTTGACTCCATCGGGAACCTGAATCCTCATCAGCTGCCTGAGAGCACGCTCATCTGCATCGAGGTCAATAAGCCTCTTGTGGATGCGCATCTCCCACCTGTCGTAAGTCTCGCTTCCCTCTCCGTCAGGAGATTTCCTGCAGGCGACCCTAAGCTTCTTGGTAGGGAGGGGAACGGGTCCGCGGATTGCAACTCCGGTCCTCTGGGAGATCCCTTTGATCTGACCGCAAACGCTGTCGACCTGTGCGGGATCAGTGCCGCTGAGAGAGATTCTAGCACGCTGTGACATATAACTACCTCTTGAAAGTTGATAAGGGGGAGGGGACGGACCCCTCTTCCCTTATCGGGAAATCATGGTTTCAAGCTTTCTCGACTTCGATACAGACACCAGCTGCAACGGTCTGTCCCATGTCACGGATGGCGAACCTTCCGAGCGGGGGGAAGTCCTTTGCGGGCTCGACGACGAGGGGCTTCATAGGCTTGAGCTTGACAATTGCGTTGTCACCGTTCTTGATGAAGCTGAGGTCCTCGAGCTTCTTTCCGGCGCGCTGTGCAGTGATGATCTCGACGACCTGACATGCAACCTGTGCGGTGTGGATGTGGAAGACGGGGGTGTATCCGACAGTGATGACGGAGGGGTGGTTGAGGACGATGATCTGTGCAGTGAAGGTCTTTGCAACAGAGGGAGGGTTGTCAACGGGTCCAGCAACGTCTCCCCTCTTGATGTCGTTCTTTGCAACTCCACCAACGTTGAATCCAACGTTGTCTCCGGGCTCTGCCTGAGGCATCTGCTCGTGGTGCATCTCGATAGACTTGACCTCTCCAGTGACGTGGGAAGGCTCGAAGATGACCTTGGTCTTGGGCTTCAGGAGACCAGTCTCGACACGTCCGACGGGGACGGTTCCGATACCGGTGATGGTGTAGACGTCCTGGACAGGAAGCCTGAGGGGCTTGTCGGTCTCTTTCTTGGGGACGGTGA